>NZ_CP156892.1:0-300000 GCF_019249795.2 Segatella copri | reverse complement strand
GCCAGGTCAAGTGCCGTTTAGGGAATTAGCCGTGGAAGCTTTTAAAAGATGTGGCTTACCCTGACATAGAGAGCTCCTTCCTACAAAATGCGGTACAAAGGTATGAAAAATAAATCATTTATCGGCATCGACATCTCAAAAAATGTCATTGACGTATCAATTTTCTGTGAAGAAACCCCAATTAAGGACTTTTCTCACGATGTATTCAACAATTCCCGCAAGGGATTTGGCGAAATGTGCACATGGCTCAAGAAGAATCATGTGGTTCTCTCGAACAGTCTCTTCGGAATGGAGTTCACCGGCAGCTATTCCATGGAGCTGGAGAAGTTTCTTAATACCAGGAACTATCAGTTCTGCATGCTCTCCACCCATGTGGTAAAGCATTATCCCATGGGGCCCAAGGACAAGAGCGACAAGATTGACTCTGCCAAGATTGCAGACTTTCTCTATCGCTATAATGGTACTGAATGTGTCAAGCCTTATAATATGCCTGACAAGACCATGCAGAGACTCAAGGCACTGATGAATGAGCGTAAGTTCCTGGTGGAACAGCGTACATGCTTCATGAACAGAAGACAGCTATGCATCACAAAGGAAGATGCCCAGTTATATGATGGCTACATCAAAAAATTCAGCCGTGACATTGAGAACATCGAGTTGGAAGAACAGAAGTTGCTGGCTACAGACGATAGCCTCTTGTCTACTTACAAGAATCTTCTGACAATACCGGGAATAGGCTTCGTCAATGCCATAAATGTCATTGTCATTACCCGAAACTTTACCGCTTTTGAAACAGCAAGGCAATATGCCAGTTATGTCGGCGTGGCACCGCACTTCCGCACTTCAGGCACCAGTGTGAAATGGCGTCCCCGACCTTCAGCACGCTGTGATGGTCAGGCGAAAGCAGATCTATCCATGGCGGCCACAGTTGTTGTACAATATGATGCAGAGTTACAATCATTTTATAACCGTAAATTAGGAGGTAAGCAAGATTCAGACACAAAACGCAAGGCATTGAATGCCGTTAAGTTCAAACTTGTTCTCAGAATGTTCGCTATAGGTAAGCAGAACAGAAAATGGGAACCGTTGGATTCAAAGAGCAGCAATGAAAAACTTGCAATATCATAAGTCCGAAACAAGTGAACTATAGCAGTCTGTGCTACTGCCATTTAGAGTCTTGTAAAGACACAAACACGGATAACTAATTAGGAATCTAGCCACACGCTATTAAAAGAACGAGTTCCGTGTTGATTTGTAACAGAAAAATCATTTTTGACCATTTCTGCTACCGATATTTTAGTGCCTGTATGTTCCAAAATACCTCTTTTGTATTTATTAACACAAAAAGTTGCTCAAAAATTTGGCTATGTCTTAGGAATCAAGAAGAAACTCAATGTTCTTTGGTTCGCACGAAGGAGCAAGCCGGGGAGCTATCCTATATTCCATCGCCATCTCATGCAAACTGAATGGCATCAATCTGTTTGAATACATTAGCGATGTCATAGAAAAGACCATTGAATGGCAACCGAATACCCCACTGGAGAAATATAGAGACTTACTTCCTGACCGATGGAAAAAGCAGTAGCAGCATTTGTTTAATCAGCTGTTACTGCTTTTTTTGAATTATGCAAGGTATAAACGCGGAGACTCTTACATGCCTTATTCTTGCTTATTCTTCTGAAAACTTCTCAGAATCAAGTAGTTGCTTAATTTGCGGCATCAAAACTGGTATATCCTTCTCTATGATATTCCAAAGCTGTTTGGGCTTAATTGTATAGTATCCATGCACCAAAACATGCCTTAAACCTATCATTTGCTCCCAAGGAATCTCTGTATGTTTCGCTCGAAATTCCTTTGTAAGCATATAAGAGGCTTAACCTATGATTTCTGCTAACTTGACGAAACCATAAAAGATAATAGGATCGTCTTTAACTGCATCAAATGTGTACTTGTCTTTTGAGGCAAGTAAATCATTACAAGCTTGGAGAATATGTTCAAGCCTTCCTTTGTCTTTAACTTTTTCTCTCATAAATCAATATTTTATCTCGGTTTGCTGATTTTGATGCAAAAGGAAGAAGACAGTCCTCTTCTATTAAATCTACAGGGCGCTTGATAATCTTTTTGAGATTTACCATGATTCCAGAGATATCGAACAGAGACATGGAGTCACTGTCTTGGTATCTTACCAACAAGTCAACATCGCTCTTCGGAGTTTCTTCACCACGAGAGCATGAACCAAACAGCCAAGCCTTTTCTATGGGCTGGCTAGCAAGATACTGCTGTATCTTGGGTATCATTTCTTGTACATTCTTGCTAAGCATAAGCGATACAGTTTGATTTATGTTGCAAATATAATCTTTTTTATCGGCTTTTCCAAACTTTTTATAAAAAAAGTGAACTTTTTAAGCCTTATTGCTAAGTAAAGGCAGAGTGTCTACTATTTCAGTTTTATGAAAGTAATGGTGTCTACCTTTCTAGTTTATAAAGTAAAAAGTATCTATTGATAGAAGAAAAAGACATGATGCGGATTTCTAGAAGACGCAAGGCAATGCAGAGAGCTGCTGCATGATGGTCTTAGCCATGCGGGAGTGACCGGCATCGTTTGGATGAAGACGGTCGGTATCCGGTTTGTTAAACATCTGCGCACCAGCATCGTAAAGAGGGAAGAGACCGGAAAGGGAGTTGAGGTCGATGACCGGAACTGCCCAGACATTGCCTGTTTCCTTGATAGCTTTCACGTATTCATCGAAGAAGATGCCACGCGCATTCTCGTACATCTCATCTGGCTGGATGTTCTTGTCACCACTGGCAAAGAGAGCACGATGCACAGGAGTCATCACCACAATTTGCTTGGTAGGATACATCTGCTTCAACTTCGACATGGCGATGTTGATGCGGCCTTTCAATGTATTCTTGTCCATGCAGAAGTGGCGGTGGCGGCGCTGTACCATTTCGCTTGGCTTGTGGCGGGCTACTCTCACGCTGTCGAAAGTCTCTGTATACCATTCGCCTACAGGCACACCGTTGTTGTAATCGTTGGTACCCATAAAGATGAGGATGGCATCGAAATCATCACCATGTTCCTTCTGCAGTTGGTCTGCCTGACGGGGAATATCGTTCCACTGTCTGCCGCTCACACCATAAACGTAAGGGGTGATGCCGAGCCAATCCTGCAGGAATCCCCAGTATTTCACCTTCGATGCCTTGATGTTAGGGTCTGTGATGGAGTCGCCGAAGTAAGCCACTTTCTTTCCCTTCCAGGGATGCTGAAGGTTCTTGAATGCCTTTTCTTTTTCGGCAATTTCTTTCTTGCTCATCGCCTTCTGGGCGAAGGCGTGTAGGGTTGGCATTGCCAGAGTGAGGGCGAGTGCCAGGGTAATCATTGTTTGTTTCTTCATTGCTAGTTTGTTTTTAATTCTTTTTCTGAGTGCAAAGGTACGGCAAAAATCTCAAACGGCGCAACATTTATTGTTCAAATATCAGTCTTTTTCTGTTTTTTTTTTGTAATTTTGCAGCCGCTAATAGAAATGAGTATTTATAATAGGTATATTATTAAGGATGACAGTCAGTTTGAGTAATTTGAGTAATTTAAGTGATTTGGCGCGCAAGCGAGTGGCGGTTGCGGCTTATTATTTTGTTCCGGGAGTAGTGTTTGCCAGTTGGGCAAGCCGTATTCCGGATGTAAAACAGATGTTGCATCTGAGCAACGGACAGCTGGGAACGGTGCTTTTCGCCATTCCTATCGGCCAACTTCTGATGATGGCTTTTTCGGGTATCCTGGTGAGTAGATTTGGCAGCAAGAAGATGCTGGTTCTCTCTGAGTTGCTCTATGTTCTGGTTCTTTTCTGCATCGGTAGCAGTACTACGGTTTTTCATCTGATTTTGAGTCTTATTGCTTTCGGAATGATGGCGAATCTGATGAACATTGCCACCAATACGCAGGCATGTCTGGTAGAGAAGATGTATGGGCGCAACATCATGTCATCGTTTCATGGTCTGTGGAGTCTGGGTGGATTCTCCGGTGGTATCATCGGTGCCATCTTTGCCAACACTTTGCTCCCGATAGATGTCCACTTTGGAACTATCCTGGTTCTGAGTATTCTCATCGTTGCTGTCGGTTTCCGCTTTCTGATTAATGATGCCATGGCGAAAGCAGAAGAGGAGGATGTTCCGAAGTTCTCTTTCAAGACCATCGATCCGATTCTTTTCCTTTTGGGACTGATGGGATTTGCAGGCATGTTCTGTGAAGGTACCGTTTACGATTGGAGTAGCGTATATTTTTCATCAGTAGTAAAAACCGATGAGGCTTTTATCCGTGCGGGCTATGTTGCTGGTATGGGTGCGATGACGTTGGGTAGATTCATGGCTGATGGGTTTGTTACGAAATTCGGTCCAGCCAGAGTATTGAAGGTTTGTGGTGGTTTGATATTTGGCGGTTTGTGGCTGGCTGCTGCCTTGCCTTATCTCATTCCTGCCACCTTGGGTTTCCTGCTGGTAGGTTTCGGCATCTCTTCGTCGGTTCCTATCTGTTACAGTATCGCCGGAAAATTGGGAACCATCAAGGCGAGCATCGCCATTACCATCGTTTCGAGCATCAGTTTCTTCGGTTTCCTGGTAGGACCTCCGGTTATCGGATGGCTTGCTGAGGCTACCGGTCTCCGCATTGCCATCAGCATTGCCGCCTGCCTGGGTCTGATGATAGCGTTTGTTGCCGCAAAGGTAGGAAAGAGATTATCCTGAATAAGGAAACGGTTGATGTCTTCTAATGATATGATTGATGTCGTTCAGGTATATGACTGATAACGTTCTAGTATATGACTAAAGTCTTCCGAACAGTTACTTGAAGTCTTTCAGATATATAGAATAAGTCTTCTGGATATATTATATAGTAAGCCGCACAACAGTTGATGTGCGCTTGCACAACAGGTGTTGTGCGAGCGTCGCTCAGTTGTTGTGCGGCTGTCGTTCAGGTGTTGTGCGCTCTCTTTGTTTGTTTTCTTAAAGCTGACACCTTGATTAGATAAACAAACTTCCTATCTGGAAGACCAGGGCTGATACTACCCATGCCAATAGCGTGGTGTATCCGGCGGCGAAGCCTGCCCATTTCCAACTGCCCGTCTCGCCCTTGATGGCTGCTATCGTGGCGATGCAAGGGAAGTAGAGCAATACAAAGAGGAGGAAACAGTAGGCGGTGAGCGTTGCCTTCGCTGCTGCCTCGGCATCGCTGTAACCGTAGGTCTTCTTCAGGTCTGAAGTCATCTGCTTCTTCAAGACTTCGTATTTTCCGTCTTCATCGTTGTAATCCTGATCATCAGAGAAACTGTCGTTGTTGCTGTAGAGCACGCCCATTGTTGAGGCTACAATCTCCTTGGCACCCACACCGGAAACCAAGCCCACATCCAGTTTCCAGTCGAAACCCTGTGGGGTGAAGATAGGCTCGATGGTCTTACCGATTCTGCCGATATAGCTCTGTTCCTGCTGAGCCTGGTTATCAAGTTCTTCATTATGAGGAAAGTAACCCAAAGCCCATACGATGATACTTGCCACAAGGATGATACCACCCATCTTCTTCAAGTACTGCTTGCCCTTTTCCCAGGTATGGCGGCCTATCGCCTTCCAGGTAGGGAAGCGGTAAGGAGGCAGCTCCATTACGAACGGGGTATCTTCGCCCTTCACCACGAAACTGGCAAAGATGCGGCTCAATATCACGGCTAGGAAGATGCCGATGAGATAGAGCGATACCATGATGAGTGAACGGTATTGGATGGCAAAGAATGTTCCGATGACCATGATGTAGATTGGCAGACGAGCCGAACAGCTCATCAATGGCAATATCAGCATCGTAATCAGACGGGAACGGTGACTCTCGATGGTTCTTGTTGCCATCACCGCAGGCACGTTACATCCGAATCCCATAATCAGCGGAATGAATGATTTGCCATGCAAGCCCATCTTGTGCATCAGCTTATCCATGATGAAGGCGGCACGAGCCATATATCCCGAATCCTCCATATAAGAGATGAAGAAATACAGAATCAGAATCTGTGGCAGGAAGACAATCACGGCACCTACACCACCAATCACACCATCTACCAGCATATCCTTTACAGGTCCGTCCGGCATCGTATTGCTGATGAAATCGCCCAGCCATGCCACGCCGTCCTCAATCCATCCCTTAGGAATCTCGCCCAGTACGAAGGTGGCTGAGAACATGATGAACAGCAGGAGAACGAAGATTGGGAAGCCTACATATTTATTGGTCAGGATGCTGTCGATGAGGTGGGTTACCTGATAGGTATCCTTCGCCTTGCCCGGTTCATAGCCTGCTTCCTGCAATGCGCCATGGATAAAACCGTATTTGGCATCCATGATGGCGGTTTCGCTATCCTCTTGGGTCTCTTCCTTCACACGCTTGGCTGCCTCGTCACGGGCTGCGAAGATTTCCTTTGCAGAGTTCAGATGACTTACGTATTCCTCAGCGTGCTTATCATTCTCCAACAACTTGATGGAGAGGTATCGGGTAGAGTAGCGCTGGCGGATGGAATCATCTGCCTTCAGATATTTCTGGATATGCTCGATACCATGTTCTATCTCATGTCCGTGGTTGATGTGGATATGGCGATAGTGAGCGCTGGAATCTTCCTTGCCTTCGTAGAGTTCGATGATGGTCTCGAAGAGCTTGTCCACGCCTCGGCCATTGGTGAAGACGGTAGGAATCATCGAGATACCGAAGAGTTCGCCCAGTTTGTCGTAGTCGATGTTATCGCCACGCTTCTCGGTTTCATCAAACATATTGAGGGCGCAGACCATGCGGATGTGCATATCTATCAATTGTGTGGTGAGATAGAGATTGCGCTCCAGGTTGCTGGTGTCGATGACGTTGATGACGATATCCGGCGTATGCTCGATGAGCTGCTTGCGCACATAGAGTTCTTCTGGCGAATAAGCCGAGAGGGAATAGGTACCCGGCAAATCTACCAGATTGAAGTGGTAGCCGTTGAAATCGGCTTCGCCCACCTTGGCATCCACGGTTACACCGCTATAGTTGCCTACGCGTTCGTGAGCACCCGAAGCAAAGTTGAAGAGGGAAGTCTTACCGCAGTTTGGATTTCCCACCAGTGCCACGTTGATGACGCGGTGGAGTCTTTCTGCTTCCTGTTCAGCCAGGGCTTCGTTGCTGGCATTGTCTTTTCTTTCAGCTACGAGCATCTTGTCGCCGAGCGCCTGCTCGTCGCTATCGTTGGAATCTACTACTTTTGAGTCAATTACCTGTTGGCGGTCTTCTTCTTCCGCCTTGCTGAGCTTTGCATCGTTCTTGGCTTCATCAATGGAAACCACCTCGATATGGTCGGCTTCGCTGTGGCGGAGAGACACCTCGTAACCCATAATCTTGTATTTCACTGGGTCCTGGAGTGGGGCGTTAAGGAGTACATCTACCTTCTTGCCCTTGATGAATCCCATCTCGATGACTCTCTTTCTGAAGCCACCGTGTCCTGATACCTTGACGATGACGGCGCTTTCACCTGTTTTAAGTTCTGATAATTTCATATATCTTTCCTTGTTTTAATCTTGTTCTTTTCTTTGGGGCATGACCTCATGGTCAGCTCTTTTTTCTTTTCGACTGCAAAAATACTAATAATTTTTTGCAACTTAGTAGCAATAATGTGGTTTTAAAACAAAAATACCTAGAAATGATGAGAGTATCATCAAATCTAGGTATTCTTATCATTATTTCTGATGATGGATGTTCTTATACCTTATTATATATATAAGAGCATCATCATTTATTGTGATTACAGGTTTCTGCCGTGGCAGTTCTTAAACTTCTTGCCGCTTCCGCATGGACATGGGTCGTTAGGACGTGGCATGTGCTCTGCACGGTAAGGAGTGCGGTTTACCTGTGCGCCCTCTCGGGTATCCTGGTTAGCAGCTGCCTCCTGTGCCTCACGCTTTGCATCCAAATCTACCTTGCTCTCAACATAGTTCTGCTGAGTGTGCTGCTCAGGAGCTGCCTCCTGAACTGGCTGCTCTTGCTCCATTACTGGAATCTGACCACGCATCAGGATACTTGCAATACGGTCGTACATGTCATTAATCATGGCATCCCAAACCTTGGCACTCTCCAACTTAAAGATGAGGAGAGGATCCTTCTGCTCGTAGCTTGCATTCTGTACAGAGTGCTTCAGTTCGTCGAGCTTGCGGAGGTTCTCCTTCCAGTCGTCATCGATAATCTGGAGAACAACGCTCTTCTCAAACTCCTTCACTACGTTCTTAGCCTCGCTCTCGTATGCCTCCTTGAGGTTGCAAGGAATATTGTACATGCGCTTGCCGTCTGTGATAGGCACCATGATGCGCTCGTATATAGCACCCTGGTTTTCGTATACCTGCTTGATGATAGGCATAGCTGTAGCCTGGATGCGGTCTGTCTTACGCTTGAATGTAGCCATAGCCTCCTGGAAAGCACGCTCAGCCAAATCCTCACGTCTGCCGTTCTCATACTCATCCTCGTTGAATGGAATCTCCATAGCGAGAACTTTCAGGAACTCTTCCTTGGCACCGAAGAAGTCGTTGTTGTTGACGATGTTCAATACGCGGTCCCAGATGATGTTGGCAATATCCATACCGATACGCTCACCCATGAGGGCGTGGCGACGCTTCTCGTAGATAACGGTACGCTGACGATTCATCACGTCATCATACTCCAAGAGGTGTTTACGGATACCGAAGTTGTTTTCCTCAACCTTGCGCTGAGCACGCTCGATACTCTTGCTGATCATTGGGCTCTCGATACGCTCGCCATCCTCGAAACCGAGACGGTCCATTACCTTGGCGATACGCTCTGAAGCGAACAGACGCATCAGCTTATCCTCCAATGATACATAGAATACAGAAGAACCTGGGTCACCCTGACGACCGGCACGACCACGGAGCTGACGGTCTACACGGCGGCTCTCATGACGTTCTGTACCGATGATGGCAAGACCACCTGCAGCCTTTACCTCTGGAGTCAGCTTGATATCGGTACCACGACCTGCCATGTTGGTAGCGATGGTTACGGCACCCTTACCGTTTACTGAGCGACCTGCCTCGGCTACAATCTGAGCCTCCTGCTGGTGCAGCTTAGCGTTCAATACATTATGAGGAATGTTGCGCATCTTCAACATCTTGCTCAACAACTCAGAAATCTCGACAGATGTTGTACCTACCAAGACTGGGCGGCCAGCATTACGTGTTTCCTCGATTTCGTCGATAACTGCACGATATTTCTCGCGGGCAGTCTTGTATACACGGTCATCCAAGTCCTTACGCTGGATAGGGCGGTTGGTTGGAATCTCAACAACATCGAGTTTATAGATATCCCAGAACTCACCTGACTCTGTACTTGCAGTACCGGTCATACCTGCGAGTTTGTGGTACATACGGAAGTAGTTCTGAAGTGTGATGGTAGCAAAGGTCTGTGTAGCAGCCTCTACCTTTACGTGCTCCTTAGCTTCAATAGCCTGGTGCAAACCATCGCTCCAGCGACGGCCTTCCATGATACGTCCTGTCTGCTCATCCACAATCTTCACCTGTCCGTCCATGACAACATATTCGTCGTCCTTATTGAACATGGTGTAACCCTTCAGAAGCTGCTGCAAGGTGTGAACACGTTCGCTCTGTACACCATAGTGAGCCAGCATCTCGTCTTTCTTGTCAAGACGCTCCTGGTCGGTAAGGTCTGTACGTGCCTCGAGTTCACTCATTTCTGTTGTGATATCAGGCAATACGAAGAGTTCCTTGTCGTTTACCTGCTTAGCCAACCAGTCGGTTCCCTTATCGGTAAGGTCGGCAGAATTCATTTTCTCGTCTACTACGAAGTACAATGGCTCTGTAGCCTTAGGCATCTCACGGTTGTTGTTTGCCATGTAGTACTCCTCGGTCTTCAGCAGACCAGCCTTGATACCTTCCTCAGAAAGATACTTGATCAATGGCTTGTTCTTAGGCAATGCCTTGTAAGAACGGAAGAGTGCGAGGAAGCCTTCATCAAGGAGTTCCTGATTCTTAGCTTTTGTACCTTCGTTAATCTTCTGCTTAGCCTCGGCGAGCAATTCTGTAGCCTGCTTGCGCTGTACCTCATAAAGTTTCTCAACCAATGGCTGATACTGCTCAAACATCTGGTCGTCGCCCTTTGGAATAGGACCAGAGATGATCAATGGGGTACGGGCATCATCAATCAACACTGAGTCGACCTCATCGACGATGGCGTAGTTGTGCTGGCGCTGTACCAGATCGGCTGGGTTGGTAGCCATGTTATCACGAAGATAATCGAAACCGAACTCGTTGTTGGTACCGAAGGTGATATCTGCCAGGTATGCCTTGCGACGCTCGTCGGAATTAGGACGATGCTTGTCAATACAATCTACAGAGAGACCGTGGAACATATAGAGAGGTCCCATCCACTCAGAGTCACGCTTAGCCAAATAGTCGTTCACGGTAACGACGTGAACACCATTACCAGTCAAGGCATTCAGGAAGATAGGTGTTGTACCTACAAGGGTCTTACCCTCACCGGTAGCCATCTCGGCAATCTTACCCTGATGGAGAACAACACCACCGAAGAGCTGTACATCGTAGTGAATCATTTCCCACTTCATATCATTACCGCCGGCTGTCCAGTGGTTGTGATAGATAGCCTTGTCGCCATCGATGGTAACGAAGTCGTTAGCTGGATTAGAAGCCAACTCGCGGTCGAAGTCGGTAGCAGTAACTATTGTTTCCTCGTTCTCTGCGAAACGGCGAGCAGTATCCTTAACGATAGCGAAAACCTGAGGCAAAACCTCGTTGAGGGCTTCCTCATACTTGTCGAGTGCTTCCTGCTCTAACTTGTCGATCTGGTTGAAGATACCTTCACGCTCATCAATAGGAGTGTCTTCAATTTTAGCCTTGAGTTCAGCAATCTTAGCCTTCTCTTCCTTGGCGTACTCCTGTACGTACTTCTGAAGTTCTTTTGTTTTTGCACGAAGTTCGTCATTGCTTAAGGCCTGCATCTTAGGATACTCTGCCTTGATCTTTTCTACGATTGGCTGGATCAACTTCATATCGCGAGTTGACTTGTTGCCAAACAATGACTGGAGAATTTTGTTAAAGTTCATTGTATATTTATTTTTTATTATTATTCGAAATATAGGAGTTAAAGAAGTTAAGGAGTTAAGACAAATGCTGCTCTGTTAGTCCTTTTTTCCTCTTCTGCTTTTTCCTGTTGTTTATAACTAGCTTGCAAATTTACTAAAAATATCTGTAAATCTGCAAGGAATTGCCAATTATTACCTGTTTTTATGGCAAATCTTCTGAGTTTTGCTTACGGAAAGCATAAAATCAGCAGTCTGGACCTCGAATAACAATACTCCCATACGGAACTTTGTATCTATGCTCCGTAGGGGAATCATAATAAATATGTGAATGAATGTCTGTCAGAATGTCAGAAGAATTGGCGGCAAGTGTTGCCGACAGAATAGGATGATGCGTTGCGATGCTCTCATCTTCTGATGCCGCTTTGATGGCTTTGAGCACGCAGAGAATGTCCTCCTCCAATGCCTTCGCCTCCGGTTGTTGGATGAATTCATCGTAGGATATATCCGTAAGCGCAAACTTCAGCGCCTGCTGATAAGTCTGCGCCTCCATGCCGGTTGCCGCCAGGACAACCAAAAGGGCTGTGATATATCTGTTTACCATCATTGTTGTTTATCTTCTTCTGTTCGGAAACGATGTTGTACCAATCGTTTCCTTACGTATATTTTAATGTCTATTTATTCTTTCTGAATTTCTTTACGATATGCTTCTGCAAACCATAATTGTTTGGACTTAAATCCATCATGGTCGACTTGACGCAGTATCTCGCTAGCAAAGAAAGTGCCAAAATACTCATACCCTCAGCATAGTTCTGCCATATCTGCATGAACAGGGCAATGAGCAGAAGCCATCCCAGGAGTTCGAAATACCAATACTGACGACCTGCTTTCATCCTCTTGACAGTCTTCCAGGCAAAGATGAGGTTGAGCGGATTCAGTATCAGAATCTGGAAATTTATCTGTACAGTAGGATGCTGCGAGAAGATCATGGTAAAGAGAATCAGTCCCGGTAATCCTGTCAGAACAAGCAGGATGGCATCAAACCACCAGTAGTTTTTCTTTTTTACACATTCTCTTACCGTTGTTCCTATGATGATGATTGCCAGAGCTATGGCTATCATTTGTGGTGTAACAGGAGCATCGTCTGTTATTTGTGCCTGGGCTGGGATAATATCGGATGTTTCATCTACCAGAGTGATATAGCCGCTGGCACTTGTTGCATTGGTCTTGCCGTCTGCAGTCTGAGATGCATCAATAAAGTCGGTTCTTCCTTCTGTGGCAAAGTCTTTGCTCAGATTGTCTGGCAAGAATTCCCATTCTCTTTGTGTGATAGGGCGGTCTGCCTGACAACCCAAAAGGAGGTCATTGCCGAATCTTGCCCAGCGGTGCTGTCCGTTGAGTTTGTGAATCTCTTCCCTGTAGGTAGAAGGGGTAGGGATATCTTTAAAGTTGGTACTCTGGTTTCCAATGTTGGAGAGAATCATCTCGCGTGCCCGGGTCGTACAATTATCATAGAAGAAATTGTAGCGGTATACGCGGTTCTCCGGCTGTGCATTCTTGTCGATGCTTCTCAGAATTCCCAGTTTCTCTGTGCGGGAGAGACGGAGGCGCTGCTGTCTTACCCATCTGCCTTCATGTGCATATTCGGCTATGAAGTCGCTCATCGGGTAGATGCCAATCTGATAGTCGGTGAGTCCGAAAACAAAACGGAGTACGAAGCAACTTTGGTTAAAACTGAACATACCCCAGTTGACGGCAACATCCGTTCCCATAGCTTTGTTCTGGATGCGTAGAGCGGTATGTCCATAATACGACCACACCTCCTGACCTGGTCCGCAAGTCAGGAGAGAAATGTCAACAGAATCGAGCCACGCAGTAGCTTCTTCATTGACACGACTGTTCTGCACAGAAATATCAGAGTCCTTGTCTCTTGAAAAATCCTGTGCAGCCACTTCAGTAGTTAAATTGATTAAAATTACTGCTAAAATGGCACTAAAAATATGCTTAAAACGTTTCACGATGCAAAAATACCTTATTATTTTCAATTATCCTTCTTTTTTCTAGATTTTTTTTAATACTTTTGCACTCTGAATATAATTTTGAATGATTATTAAAGAATGAGAAAGCTTTTTTTAGCAACCCTATTGTTGGGTTCAGCCCTTATGGTTAATGCCCAAAGTGGTACTAATTCGCCATACAGCCAGTATGGTCTTGGCATCTTGTCAGACCAGACTTCTGGTTTTAATCGCGGTATGAATGGAGTCGGTCTCGGCTTTCATGAGCATAATCAGGTAAACTATCTCAACCCTGCATCTTATGCTTCGATTGATTCTATGACTTTCATCCTTGATGCCGGTATCTCTGGTCAGGTGACAAATTTTGAAGAGAATGGTGTGAAGAAGAATGCCAATAACTCAAATTTTGAGTATGTTGTTGCAGGCTTCCGCTTGCTGCCACATGTAGGTATGAGCTTCGGTATCATTCCTTTTACCAATGTTGGCTATAATTATTCTGCATCAGAATGGGTGAATGCTGACAAGGAAGCTTACTATACTAATACTTATTCTGGCGATGGTGGTTTGCATCAGGCATACATCGGTGCGGGTTGGGAACCGGTCAAGGGCTTGGCCGTAGGTGCCAACTTCTCATATCTCTGGGGTAGTATAGACAGAAGTGTAGCAAACAGCTACAGCAATTCTTATTACAAGACCCTCACCCGTTACTATTCTATGCAGGTGAACAGCTATAAGGTTGATTTCGGTGTACAGTATACCCATCAGTTCTCAAAGAAAGATTGGGCTACCGTAGGTGTCACCTTCTCACCAGGACATGGTCTGGGAGCTTCTGCTGATATGAAAATCATTTCTAATGATACCCAGAACGGTGTTACCGATACCACTGCTTACTCTATTGACAAGGCTTATAAGTTGCCTACCATGATTGGTGCGGGTGTGATGTGGAATCATAACAACCAGTGGAAGGTTGGCTTTGATTACAGTCTGCAGAAGTGGGGTAGCTTGGGTTATCCTAGTTTCGATGGAACCAACTACGCCTTGAAAAATGGTATCTACAAGGATAGAAGCAAGTTCAATCTCGGTGCCCAGTATTGCTATGGAGAGCGCAGCCGTGCTTTCTTCAAGCGTGTTCAGTATCGTGTAGGTGCCAGCTACGCCACACCTTATTATAAGATGAATGGTGTTGATGGTCCGAAGGAAATCTCTGTAAGTGCCGGTTTCGGTATTCCTATCATGAACTCTTACAACAACCGCTCTATGCTGAATATCAGCGGTCAGTGGGTGAAGAGTTCGGCTAAGGATCTGATTAAGGAAAATTCTTTCCGTATCAATATCGGATTCACATTCAACGAGGATTGGTTTAAGAAGTGGAAGATGGATTAATCTTCCGCTTATATATAATAATGTATAGAATCTATATATAATAATGTATAGAATAAAAGGCTCTTATGTTGTCGGTATCCTGATGTTCCTGATTTTGGCTGGTTGCCAGAACCAGGTAGAACATACTGCGCCCGCCATCCGTCCGCAAGACTCGGTGGCGATGATGACGTCGTATGGTGTAAATACATTGGTAAGCGACTCGGGAGTTATGAAATATCGCATCGTAACAGAACGGTGGGAGGTGAATACCAGCAAGAATCCATCTTTGTGGATCTTTGATAAGGGACTTTTGCTGGAGCAGTTTGATGAGAAATTCCATATTAATAGTTATATCCAGTGTGATACAGCTTATTATTATGATCAGCAGAAGATATGGAAACTTTATGGTAGGGTGAGTATCCTGACCAAAGATGGTTTGCGCTTCAATAGTGAGCAACTTACCTGGGACCAGAATAAGCACGAATTGTCAAGTAACGTATTCAGTAAACTTGTTACTCCTGAAAGAACGCTACAGGGTTCTCATTTCTGGAGTGATGAAAAGATGACGCGCTATTATGTGAGCAATTCGAAGGGTAGCTTTGAAAAGGGAGACCTGACAGGAGGTGGTGGTGGTGCCGATACGTTGAGCAGCCAGCCTGATTCTGTCAAGAATAACTTCCGTCAGCCGGCTACACCAGTCAGAGCCACTACGATTCCTATCATGCACTAATTAAAAAGAAAAAGATATAATGAATGAACAGGTGGATATGAGTTTAGTCGTAGGCATTCTCATTACAATGGTCTTCTCTGCATTCTTCAGCGGAATGGAGATTGCCTTCGTCTCTTCCAACCGTATGTTGGCGGAGATGGATAAGGAGAAAAACGGCCTTACGCAACGACTGTTATCTTTGTTTTATAATCATCCGAATGGCTTTGTCAGTACCATGCTCGTGGGCAACAATATAGCCCTTGTAGTTTATGGTATCCTGATAGCCCGTCTTTTCGACAATACGATTTTCGCAGGTTTTGATGCAGCCTTTACGGTGCCTGCAGATACCATTCTGTCTACGCTGATAGTACTCTTTACAGGTGAGTTTCTGCCAAAGACGCTTTTCAAGTCTAACCCGAACCGCTTGCTTTCTATCTTCAGTCCGGTAGCTTATCTGTGCTATGTGGTATTGTGGCCTATCAGTAAGTTCAGTACTTTCTTGAGTAAGTGCCTGCTGCGTCTGATAGGTATGAAGATGGATACTGAGGGGGCGGATGAAGGCTTTTCTAAGGTAGATCTTGATTATCTTGTGCAGTCAAGTATCGATAATGCTACCAATGAAGATGAAATTAATGATGAGGTGAAGATATTCCAGAATGCCCTTGATTTCTCCGATACTAAAGTACGCGACTGTATGGTGCCCCGTACTGAGATTCAGGCTGTTGAAATGAATACTTCTCTCGAAGAACTGCAGCAGAAATTCATAGAGAGCGGTAATTCGAAAATCATTGTATATGAAGAGGATATAGACCATATTGCGGGATATATTCACAGTTCCGAACTGTTCCATCATCCTTCACGTTGGCAGGATCATATCCGTACACTTCCTTTTGTGCCGGAAACGATGCAGGCACAGAAACTGATGCAGACTTTTTTGCAGCAGAAGAAGTCTTTAGGTATCGTTGTAGATGAGTTTGGCGGTACCAGCGGTTTGGTGAGTCTGGAAGATATCGTGGAGGAAATCTTCGGTGATATAGAAGATGAGCACGATTCTGCCAAATATGTAGCTAAGAAAACCGATGATGGTGACTATCTCCTTTCTGCACGATTGGAGATTGACAAGGTGAACGATATGTTTGGTCTTGAACTGCCGGAAAGTGATGAATATATGACTGTAGGCGGTTTGATATTGCATGAATATCAGAGTTTTCCTAAACTCAACGAGGTGATTAAGTTTGATAACTTTGAGTTCAAGATTATCAAGTCAACATCGCGTAAAATAGAGCTTGTTAAACTCCACATCATCAAATAGCTGAGCAGGAAAAGGGAATTTTTTGCTTTTTTTGAGGTAATAGTCAAAAAAGATAGCAAAAAATTCCCTTTTCTCGTATTATTTTTGTATTTTTGCAGACAATTGGCTACTAGCATCAAAAGTGGTTCAATCTAAACTTAGGAAAAAATAATAATAATAATTAAAACGTAATGGCAGCATTAGGAACAATTAGAAAAAGAGGCGTGATACTGGTTTGTATCATCAGTTTCGGCCTTTTCGCCTTTATTGCCGAGGAAGCTTTCCGCTCTTGCGATTCAGCAAAGAATAATGAGCGCCAGCAGATCGGTGAAGTTTTGGGCGAAAAAATCAGCGTGCAGGATTTCCAGAAGCTCGTTGATGAGTATTCAGAAGTTATTAAAATGCAACAGGGTCAGGAAAATCTTCCTGAAGAGCAGATGAATCAGGTGAAGGATATGGTATGGAATACATACATCCAGAACCAGATTATCGCTAAGGAAGCTAGCAAGTTGGGTCTCACTGTGACCGACGAAGAGCTTCAGGACATCTTGAAGACAGGTACTAACCCTATGCTTCAGCAGACTCCTTTCGTTAATCAGCAGACAGGTCGTTTCGATGCATCTTCTCTCCAGAAGTTCTTGGCAGACTACAAGGCACAGAAGGCTAACCCATCTGCTAACGCACAGATGATGGATCAGTATACCAAGATTTACAACTACTGGTCATTCATCGAGAAGACTCTCCGCCAGCAGACTTTGGCTCAGAAGTATCAGGCTCTTCTCGCCGGTTGCTTCCTGTCAAACCCTGTAGAGGCTAAGATGGCTTTCAAGGAGGAGAATGAAGAGAGCCAGATTCAGTTGGCTGCTTTCCCTTACTCTGACATCCAGGATGATAAGGTAAAGATTTCTGAAAGCGATTTGAAGGCTAAGTATGATGAGATCAAGGCACGCTTCAAACAGCCTGTTGAGAGCCGTGACATCAAGTTTGTTGATATCGAGGTTCAGGCTTCAAATGCAGACCGTGCTGCTCTTAACAAGGAATTTGCAGGTTATCACTCACAGTTGGCTGCTGCAGCAGATCCTACAGAGGTTGTACGTAAGTCAGCTTCTACTGTAGCATATCTTGGTATTCCTGTTTCAAAGGATGCTTTCCCACGTGATATCGCTGCTCAGCTCGATTCTATGGCTGTAGGTTCTACTTCTGCTGTTAAGGCTAATGCTGGTGACAATACATTGAACATCGTTAAGTTGGTAGCTAAGCAGGAATTGCCTGATTCAGTACAGTATCGTGTTATCCAGGTTGCTGCTAACTCAGTAGCTGAGGCTAAGACTAAGGCAGATTCTATTCAGGGCGCTATTGCCGGTGGTGCTGATTTCGAGGCTATCGCTAAGAAGTATGGCCAGACTGGTGACAAGGCTTGGATGACTACCAAGCAGTATGAGTATGCCCAGTCTATGGATAAGGACAACAAGACATTCATCAATACATTGAACACAGCAGCTGTCAATTCTTTGAACCAGCTTCAGCTGGGTCAGGGATATGTAGTTCTTCAGGTTCTTGACCGCAAGGCAATGGTCAGTAAGTATACTGCTGCCGTTATCAAGAAACCTATCGACTTCTCGCAGGGTACTTACCGTACAGCTTACAACAAGTTCTCTAGTTTCGTAAGTGCTAATCCTAAGTCAGAGGATCTCTTGAAGAATGCAGCTAAGGAAGGTTACAAGGTTCAGGACTTGAAGGATATTACAACTTCTGTTCACTATGTAGCAAACATCCATTCTACACGCGAGGCTTTGAAGTGGATCTTCGATAGCAAGGAGGGTGAGATTTCACCTCTCTATGAGTGTGGTGACAACAACCACCTGTTGGTTGTGGTTCTTGATAAGATTCATCATATCGGTTATCGTGATTTGAATGATGCAGTTGTCAAGGAGACTGTTAAGGCAGAGGTGCTCAAGGATAAGAAGGCTGAGATGATTGAGGCTAAGTTGAACGGTGTTAAGAACATCGCAGCTGCTAAGGCTAAGGGCGGTAAGGTTTCTTCTGTAAACCAGATTACTTTCGCTGCTCCTGTATTCATCGCAGCTACTGGCGCTAGCGAGCCAGCTCTCTCTGGTGCTGTTGCAGGTACTAAGAAGGGTGCTTTCTCTGCTCATGCTGTGAAGGGTAACGCTGGTGTTTATCTCTTCCAGGTTGTAAACAAGACTAACCGTCCTGTTAAGTTCGATGACAAGACATACGAGCAGAAGTGCCGTCAGAAGGCTATGCAGTATGCTGGTAACTTCATGAACGAGCTTTATCTGAACGCTCATGTAGTTGATAACCGCTACTTGTTCTTCTAATTCAGACTAGTAAATTCATTCCAATAAATAAAAAAGGTGTATTGCCAATGAGCAATACACCTTTTTTATTTATTGGGATATCTTTTATTGTATCTATCAGGTTATCTTTTATCGTATTTACTAGGATATCCTTTTGGAGAAACACTTTATCCGCGGCTCCACCAATGCTTCTTCTTAGGGGCTTCCTGCTGCTCGCCGAACTTCTGCTTCAGTACTCTGCAATAGCTTGTATGGTTGGTGATAATCTGATAAATCTCCCCCCAGTCTGGCAAACCGCCAATACCTCGGTCATCGATAAACCAGTCGGCTTTGAGCTTGCGTGAGAAGTGGTTATTGTTCTCCAGACTCTCTTCAGGATAATCCTTATTTACAGCCCAGAATTCAACTCCTCTTTCTCTACACCATTCTACTGCCTCGTCCAGGAGCTTTCCTTCGCGTACGCTCCATAGAATAAGCTTGTGGTGGTCTCTAATCAACATCTTTAATGTTTCTGTGGCGAAAGGTAGTTCTGTACCAATCTTCGGGTACTCGTGGGTTACGATTGTACCATCGAAATCTACTGCAATTGTTGCCATATAGTCTTAATGTTTTTATTAATCTAAAAGAGTCTTCCTATCTGGATAGAAAGACTCTTATTTTTGTTGAATGTATGTTTTTGATTACTTCTTAATACTGTTGTCGTTGGCATTGCCATAGTGGCTGTTGCTATAGTTGCCATAGCTGCCATACTGGCCGTAAGTTCCATATTTGCCATACTTGCCGTATGATCCATAAGAACCATAGTTGCCATATTTACCATATTTGCCGTACTTACCAACACCATAATAGAAGCTGTGCTTCTTCTTAGAGAGGTCGACGCCATTGAGTACTAAGCACATGTTAGGCAATTTATTCTCGGCTTTCAAACCATTGATCATGCCGAAACTAGCCTTTGGAGTATAATCTGCGCGGCAGACGTATACACAGAGATTAGCCAGACGTCCAAGCTGCAAACTGTCGTTTACAAGACCTACAGGAGCCGTATCGAGGATAACATAGTCGTAATGTTCCTTCAACTGACTGATAATGTCGTCAAGGCTTGCTCTGGTTACCAACTCTCCTGGGTTAGGAGGAACAGGACCAGCCATCAGGAGGTCGAGTTTACTGTTGACGCCCGAAGAGAGAATCTGTTTCTGAATGTCATCCCATGTGTTATGGTCGTGTATAATCAGATTGGTGATACCATTATGGTGGTTGTCAATCTCGAAGAGCTCTGCCAGACGAGGCTTGCGGATATCCAGACCTACCATGATAACCTTCTTGCCCAGTAAGGCAAGCGAGATACCGATATTGGAAGCCACGAAGGTTTTACCTTCACCTGATGTAGAAGAGGTAAACATCATGACCTTTTCACCTTCCTTCAGCATAAACTGAATGTTGGTACGCAAGCCACGGAAAATCTCCTCCATCAGGTTGTTTACATTCTGGTGAACCACAATATCAGCCTTTCCTTCCTTCTTGGCAGCGTCGCTTGCCACAGGAATATCGGCAATGACAGGTATCTGAGTGAGTTTCATCACGTCTTCATGTCCCTCAATCTTGTACTTGAAGAATTCTCTCAGGAAGAGGATGCCGGCAGGGATTGCGATACCCAGTACCAGTGCTATCAGCATAATGATAGGATTCTTAGGACTAACCTTTCCTTCCAATGAAGGAGCATCGATAACCTTACCCTTGTCTGCCGTTGCTGCTAGCGAAATGGAGTTTTCCTCACGTTTCTGAAGAAGCATCAGGTAAAGACCAGATTTTACTTCCTGCTGGCGACCAATCTGTGTAAGAACTCGCTCTTGCTCTGGCGAGTTACCTATTTGGTTGGCATACATGGCAGCTTGTTTGGCTATGCTGTTACGCTGGATTTCCATACCTAGCTTAGCTTGTCTCATGGCACGTTTGATAGATGTTGTGAGTGCATCCAACTGTGCGGTCAGAGGAGTTATTGTAGGAGAAGTCTCGCTGGCTGCATGCAAGGCGTTGTTGCGATCCAGGGCTATTTTGTTGTACTGGTTGATGAGTTCTGTTGAACTTTCATCAGTCAAACCTACGTTTGATGGGATAGGCTGATATCTGTTGCCAGGTTCGTTCATGTATTTGCCAAGCTCATTCAGAAGTTCAACCTGTGTGTTAGCCTCCTGGAGTTTCTGGGCGTATGTGTCTGAGTTAGCGATGGCAGCTGTTGCGTTGAGCTTCATCTCTACAACATTGTTACGCTTCTTGTAGCTTTCGAGCTGGCCTTCTGTATTGCCCAGTTCGTTGTTGATCTTCTCCAGACGCTGGTTGATGAACTGTTCTGTGCGGAAAGAAATTTCATTCTTGTCCTCGTTGGCCTGGCGGTTATAAACATTTACCAGAGTTCTCAGATAGTCGATGCTGCGCTGAGGATCTTCATCTTTCATTACCAGTTCGGCTATGGTTGTAGTCTTTGAAGTCTGGCTGACAGTCAGTGCTTTTGTATAGCCCTTAGCCGCCATTTCTGGTGACACGATAATCGCCTTCAGGCTCTCACCGTCTTTTAATGCGTATTTGCCGTTCTGAGTGAAGTAGAGGGTTCCTACACGTGTATTGATGCTTGCTGGCAGACCAGCTAAAGTCTTTTCAATCTTTACAGGATCCTTCTGATAGGAAAAGGCATCTACAGGTATGTAGTATGAACCTGTTACCTGATACTGGCTGCCAGTTTTCTCTATAAGAAGCTTGATAGGAGCATTCAGTTTCTTGAGATGAGCCAGGTCTAAGTCAACGCTGACTTCCTGCTCTTTATAGACTAACTGATCCCTGAAGGTTCCTTTATGGTAATAGTTCACGTAGCATTTCATGTCTACTACAGCCTGGTTAACCAAGTCTTGAGCCGAAAGAATTTCAATCTCATTGTCTATACCATTTGAGTTTGAAATAAAACCGAGGTTTGCAGCATTCTGAATCATGCTGTTACCCATTCCTCTGTTCTTTCTCTGGTCGTCATCCTTTATCAGTACCTTGGCGGTTGCCTGGTATTGCGGTCTTGCATGGCGTATGTAGAGATATCCCAATCCCAAACATACAATGAGTGATAGAACGAACCATTTCCAGTTGAGGATAAGAGTAGAATAAATCAGCTGGAAGTCAATAGATGACTTCTCTTCCTGCTCTTGATCACGTCCCAAATCAAAGTTCTTTGTTTCTTCCATTATTTTATATTCTATTGTGTTTACACCTTTTTATATTCGTATAAGATAAATGATAGAATCTGTGCTATCTGCTTGCCGCTAGTTCTTTCAGATACTGTCCATAACCGTTTTTGAGCATCGGTTGGGCAAGTTTCAGCAACTGTTCTTTGTCAATCCATCCTTGTTTGAATGCGATTTCTTCCAGACATGCCACTTTCAGCCCCTGTCTCTTTTCGATGACTTCTATAAAGGTACTGGCTTCCGAAAGGCTATCGTGGGTACCGGTGTCTAGCCAGGCGAAACCGCGCTGTAAGGTTCTTACCTTCAGAGTCTTTTCTGTCAGATAGTGCTGGTTTACTGTTGTTATTTCCAACTCACCTCTTGCGCTAGGCTTGATGTTCTTAGCCACCTGCACCACGCTGTTTGGGTAGAAATAGAGTCCTACAACCGCATAGTTGCTCTTAGGCATTTCCGGTTTTTCTTCTATGCTCAGGCAGTTGCCGTTTTCATCAAACTCTGCTACACCATATCTTTCCGGATCGTTGACATAATAGCCAAATACGCTTGCCAGTCCTTCTTCTGCAGCTTTTACGCTTTCCTTGAGTAAACCCGTAAAACCGGCTCCATAGAAAATGTTGTCACCCAAAACCAGACAGACTGTATCATTACCGATAAACTTCTCGCCAATGATGAAGGCTTGAGCCAGACCATCGGGTGATGGCTGTTCTGCATATTCGAAGTGTACACCCAATTCGCTGCCGTCGCCTAACAGACGTTTGAAACCAGGCAAGTCGAATGGGGTAGATATAATCAAAATCTCCTTGATTCCTGCCAACATTAGCACGGAAACAGGGTAGTATATCATTGGCTTATCAAAAATGGGTATCAATTGCTTACTGATACCTTTGGTAATAGGGTAAAGTCTTGTACCCGAACCTCCCGCTAATACGATTCCTTTCATATCTTCTCTATTTCTAATATAATAAAGTTGAATAGTCTTATCTTAAAACGCGGCAAAGTTACTAAAAAAAGTTGAATGAGTGAAATCATAAGCCATAAAAATGCATTTTTTGATAAAAAAAGCACCTTTTTATATAAAAAACGTCGCTTTGATTTGGGTATTTACTGATTTTATTGTATTTTTGCAGAACAATTTAAATAGATATAGAAAATAAAATAATAAAGGAATGGGAATTTTTGCTAAACTATTCGGTCGTAAAGACGACGATAAAAAGGTAGGTGGAATGGAAGATTACATGACTTTGGTCCGTGTATACTTTCAGGCTGCACTTGCTTCTCAGTTAGGTATCACCAATTTGGCCATGTTGCCAGACTTGCGTGTCTTCAAGACAAGTCTGCATGTTCCGACGGTCAACAACCGTCTGGGTATTGGCGAAAAGGCACAGGTGAAGAAAATGATGAAGAATATCTATGATACGGATGATGCCTTCTTTAAGGAAATAGATTCCAGTATCCGTAAGAACTGCCACAAACTGCAGGATGTAAACATATATCTCATCCAGTTCCAGAACTTCACTCAGGATCTGATGATGCTGATGGGCAACTTGATGAAGTTTAAGCTCCGTTTGCCTAGCTTCATGAAGAATTCACTTTACAAGCTGACTGCTAAAACTGTAGAAGATATCTTCACTAAGAATGATTTCTCTGATGCCAGTGTGCTGAAAACCGTGCTTCAGTTGCGCCAGTTCAACAAGCGCTTGGCGTTCAGCCAGCAATGGGTAACCGACTTTACCTTCCAGGTATTGATGCTTGCCAAAAAAGAGCCACGTCCATCAGATGAAGACGTAGAAAAGGCAAAGCAGAAGATGGGAAAGTAACAAATGTTGCGCCCAAAATGAAAAAAAATAGCAGAATATTTGTTTTATTCAAATAATTCTCTTAAATTTGTAGCCAAAAATAATAGTCATGAGTGCAAATGAGAAAACAATTAATACGTTTGCCACAAGAGTAAGGCAGATGATTCTCAAGTTTGACGAGGTCAAGCAGGAGAATGCTGAACTCTATGCGATGGTGGATGAGCGCGATGCCAAAATCAAGGCATTGGAGGAAAAGTTGGCTCAAGCGCAGAGTGATTACGACAGCTTGAAGATGGCGAAGATGATGACGATTTCTGACAATGATATGGAAGCTACTCAGAAGCGCATCGCCAAGCTCATAAGAGATGTCAATAAGTGTATCACACTATTGGGTGAAAAGTAAAAATCGGAACGATGGCAGAACAAGAACAAGATAAATTACTCATACGATTACACGTCTATGATACAGATCTTTCTGTAAGAATACCTAGGGAAGACGAGGAGTATTATCGTAAATCAGCTAAGCTGATAGATGATATTGTAAACTCATATACCAAGATTTTCAAAGGCAGAAAGAGCGATAAGGAAATCCTGTATATGGCGCTCATTGATGTGGCATTGAGATATGAGAAGGAATCGGATCGGAATGATACGAAACCTTATGATGATATTCTTGAGAAGCTTACCTCCGAGATTGAAGACGCTTTGAAATAAGAATATTAATAAACATATATATAATATAATGATAGTAACTATTATAGCAGCCTTGGTGGCGCTTGTTATCGGCGGTGCTGCTGGGTATTTCATTTTCCGTTATGTCATTAAGGGAAAATATAATGAAATGATAGAAGCTGCCAACAAAGAGGCAGAAGTAGTAAAAGAGAAGAAGCTTTTGGAAGTGAAGGAGAAATTCCTCAACAAGAAGGCGGAACTCGAAAAAGAAGTGCAGCAGCGTAATTCTCGCATCCAGCAGAATGAGAATAAGCTGAAACAGCGCGAGATTTCTCTCAATCAGCGTCAGGAAGACCTCGGTCGACGCAAGATGGAGATTGATCAGTATCAGCAGCGTGTTGACAACGAGAAGAAACTCTTGTCTGTCAAGCAGCAGGAACTTGATAAGATGCAGAAACAGGAGCAGGCTAAACTGGAAGAACTTTCTGGTCTGAGTGCTGAAGAGGCTAAGCAGAGATTGATTGAGAGTCTGAAAGATCAGGCTAAACTCGATGCTGCAAGCTATGTGAACGAAATTATGGATGATGCCAAACTCAATGCTAACCAGCAGGCTAAGAAGATTGTGATTCAGACAATCCAGCGTGTTGCTACTGAAACAGCCATTGAGAACTCTGTCAGCGTTTTCCATATCGATAATGATGAGGTGAAGGGACGTATTATCGGTCGTGAAGGCCGCAATATCCGTGCTCTGGAAGCAGCAACTGGTGTAGAAATCGTTGTGGATGATACTCCTGAGGCAATCGTTATCTCAGCCTTCGACCCTGTTCGTCGTGAGGTTTGCCGTCTGGCTCTCCATCAGTTGGTAGCTGACGGCCGTATCCACCCAGCCCGTATCGAGGAGGTGGTAGCCAAGGTGAAGAAGCAGTTGGATAATGAAATTATCGAAACTGGTAAGCGTACAGCTATCGACCTCGGTATTCATGGTCTGCACCCAGAGTTGATTCGTATCATCGGTAAGATGAAGTACCGTTCTTCTTATGGTCAGAACCTCTTGCAGCATGCCCGTGAAACCGCTAACCTCTGTGCGGTTATGGCTTCTGAATTGGGATTGAATCCTAAGAAGGCTAAGCGTGCCGGTCTTTTGCACGATATTGGTAAGGTGCCTGATGAGGAGAGTGAATTGCCACACGCATTGTATGGTGCCAAGATTGCAGAGAAGTATAAGGAAAAACCTGATATCTGCAATGCCATCGGTGCTCACCATGATGAGATGGAGATGAACACATTATTGGCTCCTATCGTACAGGTTTGTGATGCTATCTCTGGTGCCCGTCCTGGTGCCCGTCGTGAGATTGTAGAGGCTTATATCAAGCGTTTGAACGATCTTGAAGCTATCGCCATGAGTTATCCTGGCGTAACCAAGACTTACGCTATCCAGGCAGGTCGTGAACTCCGTGTCATCGTTGGTGCGGATAAGATGAACGATGAAGAGAGCATCAAGCTTTCTGATGAAATCGCAACCAAGATTCAGAATGAGATGACTTATCCTGGTCAGGTTAAGATTACTGTGATTCGTGAGACTCGTAGTGTAGCTTACGCTAAGTAAGATAGAATTATATTTGAAGTTTAAATTGTCGTTTCTCTTCTGCAAGGTAGAGAGATGTATCTTGATAAAGCCGTACTCTGTTTATAGGGTGCGGCTTTTCTTTTCCCTTTTCAGAATATGATGAAAGCAGAACAGAAAGTATTAAAGCGATTCAATAAGGGATGTGTCGATTACCGGCTTTTGGAAGATGGTGACCATATTCTTATAGCCTTGAGTGGTGGAAAGGATTCCCTGGAACTGGTCCGTTTGCTGGCTCAGCGTGCCCGCATCTATAAGCCACATATTGAGGTAGAGGCGGCTCATATCATCATGGATAATATTCCTTACGAGACCGACCGCTCTTATCTGCAGGATTTCTGTGCAGAGAATGGCATCAAGCTTCATATCCTTCATAGTTCGTTCGATGAATCCACCGATCCCCGAAAGACCCGTTGCTTCCTCTGTGCCTGGAACCGACGCAAGACGCTCTTCGAGTTTGCTGTAAGCCACGGGTTCAATAAGATAGCTCTGGGACATCACATGGATGATATCCTCGTTACCCTGCTGATGAACATCACCTTCGAGGGTTCGCATTCCACCATGCAGCCCAGTCTTCCTCTGAAACATTATCCGCTTACCATTATCCGTCCGCTCTGTCTCGTACATGAGGCGGATATCCGGCAGGTAGCAGAAGAGTTGCATTTCACTAAGCAGAAGGCGTTGTGTCCTTACGAAGAGACTACCCGCCGTTCGGATATGCAAGCCGTCTTCCATCATTTGGAGCAGTTGAACCCAGAGGCGCGCTATAGTCTTTGGCGCTCTGTCTTTATGGAATAAAATATAGTAGAAAAAGCAATAAAAAACGAAAGTACTTTCATGAGCACATGAAAGTACTTTCGTTGGACAATGAAATAGGCTTCATTTGCCATTGAAGCCTATTTCATTTTTTTATGCATACGAGTGCATTCCGGTAAGGAAGTAATTTACTCCGAAATATGTCATGGCAATGCTCATGAATGCCAGGGTGATGTAAATGTGATATACCAGTGGCTTGCGGAAGACCGGTAGACTCTGCGTATGCACTACTACGGCATAAATCATAAAGGTGATGAGCGCCCACGTCTCCTTGCTATCCCAACTCCAGTAATTACCCCAACTCACGTTAGCCCAGATGGCTCCGATGAAGATGCCGAACCCCATCGTGGTGAGGGCAGGGTAGAGGAAGAGACGGCTTAAATCCCGCAGTTCTTCGCCATGAAAGCGCATGCAGATGCCCATGATGCCGCAGATGAAAGTCAAGGATAGCAGTGCATAGCTCATCATGATGATGCTGACATGGATGCTGAGTAACGGACTGTTCAATACTGGCATCATCTGTCCGATAGCAGGATCCATCTGGTTGATATGGCTTACCTGAAGGAAAAATCCTGAAATTAGGAAGCCGAATACCATCACGATGCGGATGCGCAACTGCATCAAAATGCTGATAAGCATCACGAACCAGGCTACAGTCAGCATACTTTCATATCCGTTAGACATAGGTATGTTGCCGCTGATAATCCATCTCAATGCCAATCCGAAGGTTAAGGCAAAGAAGGAAACGCCAAGCAAGATAGGCAAAGCGATGTTCAATGCCTTGATTTCTCTCTTCTTCGTCATGCGATAGATGGTGTAGAAGAGGGCAATGAAGCCCAGTGTGAGGTTTGCCATGAAGAGAATGGTTGCAAAAGGAAAGGCATTATTGATGCGTTCTGCCTTATACTGTGTAGCTGTTGGCAGCGAATTACCGCTACTAACCTCCTGATATTTCTTCATCTTGACGAAGAACTCGTTTACTCGGCTCGTATTGCCTGCCTTTACATCACCATTCAGCAGAGAGAATACATTCTTGATATAGAGCGCATGCTGGTGCTCCACGGCCTGTGGCAACTTATCTACAGGTGAAAACCACGTGGTAGTGCCAGCCTTGATGAATGAATGATCCTTGGTAGCCTTCACATTCTTGGTGAAGGTGTAAGGAAGAACTTTCAATGAGATACCTTCTCGCAACTCCATGATGATTTGTATCTTGCCATCGATATCGGCGGCTTGCTGATGGAACTTGTCCTGCTGCCCATTGTAGTATTCCTGAACATACTGTCCGATGGTATAGCCCCCCATCTCACGATTGAAGAAAGTATTGAGCGAAGCATAGTCAGGCAGATTCATCGCTGTTTTCATTTCTCCGCTCTTGATCTTGATGAAAGGCTCGTTTGCCCAAGTATTTCCATAGAATACCCAACCAGAGAGTACCTGTTCTGCAGTCAATCCCAGATAGCTCCTGGCTCCATATATCTTCTTGCAGAAATCGAGGGCAAAGGTCTGTACCGGACAGATGCGGTCGTTGTAGAGAATATGAAGCTCGCCAAACTTCTCTGCAGTTTCCTTTGGCAATACTGCATTTTGGAGATTGCTTGTTGCAGATTCTGCATGCAGTGTCTGTATATTGCCCATGCTGAGGATGAGTGCTGTTATCAACGCTCCCTTCTTGAGCAAAGGACTCTTCAGTAGTCTGCGATAACCGCCCTTAGGGTCGAAGAGCATCCATACGAGGGAGATGAAGAGCAGCGCATAGCCAGTATAGGTGACTGGTATGCCGTATGGATCGGCATTGATAGCGAGCACGCTTCCCTTGCCGTCTTCATCGTAAGATGACTGATAAAGACGGTAAGACCGGTGGGAATAGATGTTGTTCATCGAAACTTCGCCTTCGCTCTTATCATCTCCGTCTATTACGGTGAATTTTGAAGAATAGTCAGCCACAGCGTTGGTACCATCATGCATCTTCGCTTCAAACTTCTGCAGGCAGAGCGAGAAAGGCAGTTTCTCTTCCTTCATGCCCTGCTCTTCATCCTGAGCCATATAGGTATCTGTAGGCTGACCGATGCGCAGATGAATCATGCCTCTTTTAGCTGATACATGCGTGAGTAGGGCACCCAAGAGGATGATGATGAAGGAGAGATGGAGTGCCAGCGTAGAAGCGCACTTCACTTTTCTTTTGATGATATAGAACGCACCTAGGGCAGCGAGTACTGCCCAGATTAGAATGAACCACCATGCCCCATAGTAGTGGGCATGGGCATAATCCGTGCCCTGGCTTTTTTCCACGATGGTGGCGGCAGCCATGCATACGAGCACAAGAATGTAAAGAATGAATATAATCTTTTTAACCATACTTAGTTGGAATCTTGATAGAATTTCCGCTGCAAAATTACGATATTATTCGGAGACAAGCAAGATTTTATACGTATATTTAGAGGTTCTGATAAAAAAGCTGCCAAATGCTTTTGATAGCCTGGCAGCTTTTCTTATTTTTGTTTCTTCTTGTAATATCTTATCATTAGATAGAACGCAGGAACTTAACCACTGCATCACGATCGCTCTTCGATGCTTTGTAGAAGTTCATGGCTGAACTATAGGCATGACTCTTCTTGCTGTAGCAGTGCCACATGATGGCTTCCACCTCGTTGCGGGCACGACAGTCGTGCAGGCGATCTTCTGCACCTGTGTTCAGATAGCTCAAGCCACGACCCCAAAGTGGAGTGGTGCGGCACCATGATCCATGGATGTCGTTCATCATATAGAGCTTGTGCTGAATGAAGTCAGAATATGGATAAATGGTCTGGTTCTGATAACGAGGCAACTTCTTGTCGGCGATGTACTTGGATGTTACGTAGTTATCGTCACCGGTCTTCCATGATGGCTTGTGACAGTTGGCGCAGCCCCATTCCATGAAGAGTTTTTTACCTTGCTGTACCTGTGAATCATTCAAGTTGCGGGCACGAGGTACTGCAAGTCCACGATGCCATACCATGAAGGCATAGAAATCGTCCATGCTCTGCTCAGGCTTGAAGTTGTGCCATTGGTTGTCAAACTGGTTGGTTTTTGGATCCAACAGGTTTACTACTGCTTCCTTGATTCCCTCGTCAGTACCATCTGCATAATATGGAGAGGTAGGGTCCTTCTTGATGGCTGCAATCACATCCGTATTCTCTGACATTGCCTTTGCCCAAGGGGTCGTGGTATAGAGGCAAGGACGATCCTGACGGGTAACATTGGTGATGTTCCAGATAGCGTTAGCACCAGGACCATCCTGTAAACTACCACGGGTCAAGGCATAAGTGAAGCGCTTGACAATCTTTTTGTTCAATTCAGAGGTGTTTGGATCGAATGTGCTGCCATCTGCATGCACGCCACCAATAGCGTATTTGCTATCTCTACCAAATGTTGTATAGTATGCTCCGTCGGTAAAGTCATTCTTGTCGGCATCCCAAAATGATGGATTGATGTATTCTTTTACGTCAAGTCCAGCTTTCTTGAAGTAAGATGCCTCTGATGCATACTGTGCCTTGATAGCTTCGTTAGGAATGGCATCTACCAGTCCTGTACCACCAATACCGATGGTAGATTCCAATCTTACAGCTACTGTACCATTGCCGGTTTCGTATGGAGTAGGACTGGTGTTGAAGGCACTCTTAGGGATAGAAATCTCAGGATAAATCAAATCAAACTTTTCGCCATCAGGGAACTGCATGGATGGTATCTCTTCTGTTTCCATCTTGTTGACGTGCTCCCAACTCATATTGATTTTGCTCTCATCGATAGGTGGCAAGAATGGAGACTGTGCTTGTGTCTGAGGCATACCTGTAACCTCAGCTACATAGCCACCATCATTGCTGTTGGCACCATCTACAGGATGATAAACTACGAGCAGATAACCATTACCGTTACCATAGCGGGTTTCATACTGTGCCTTGCGCTTGCCATGACCATACTCTGGGTGGCAGTCAAAGCAAGATGAGCGTACAGAAGCAGGACCCAAGCCCTTGAAGGCACCGGTGTTCCATGAATACTGGCGCTCGAATATCTGCTCGCCGATAAAGAACTGCTTGAAGAGTTCTGGATCGTTATCTACGGCAGGGGTCTGGTCAGAGTAACTGCTGGAACCAGTGTTCTCTGTTGTCCCCAGCTTACCACCTGGATACCACTCATCTGCAGTAAAGTTACCCACTTCCTTACCTACGTATGCGGCATCTGTTTCCTGAATTTCAACTTTGTTGTCATCGTCAGAACAGCTAGCCATTGTCGTAGCCAAAGCCAGGGCGAACGACAGGTAGGCGTAATTCTTAAAATTCTTATTCATAATGTATTTTCTTTGTGATATATTATATTTAACCCAAATGACGTAGCTTCGCTTCTATTGAAGAAAGCAAAGCTACGTAATCCTTTATTCCTGTTGTTTCTGCTGTAAGGGATAAATTACTTGGAAACCTTCAAGGCGCGGAACCAGGCACCCGCATTGTTCAACTCGTCGTCCAGGGTGTTGATCTTGTCGATGCAAGTCTTTACCTGAGCATTGGCTGGATCATCCACGAAGGCGATACCGCTCTTCTTGGCAGACTCCAATGCTGCGATAGCCTCATCAAGAGCTGTATTCAATGCGTTGTAGCCACTGTAGTTGTACTTCTTCATGATAGTCATCAATGAATTAGCAACAGGAGTTGTAGCAGTTACATGACGTGTACCATAGAGAGAGTTCTTGATAGAGTAGATGTTGTCCTGATAGTCGATGAATGAACGCTTGCTGTATGGTGACTCAATGTAGTCGCGAGATTCAGCTTCGCCATCCTCTGTTGTACCGCCATGACCGGTAGCTACACGGTAAGCCTGACCCAGCTTCTGGGTGTAAACCTCCTGGCAGATGCTTGAGCAGCCGCCTACGAATACATTCTCCAAGGTCTCCTGCCATGTAGGGAACCAAGCCTTGTCGCCTGTGGCATTGAGGAAGAACTGACCGTAACCGATACCTGCAGAAGAAAGGGCACCAGCACTCTCCTCCAGACCAGCAAGACCATCAACCACCCACTTGCAATTGGTTGTCAACCAAGAACCGAGGGTTGCATCACCATTCCAACCATACTGGAGGAGTGAAGTCATGTTGTAGATGTCGCCAGCTACAGCGGCAGCAAATGCCAACTCGTCGATACCCTTTACGGTGGTCATGCCCTCTTCTGTCTCGTTGTTGTTCAGCATGGCTGCAGTACGTGCGGCTCCATTACGGAAGAGTACGAACTCCAATCCGTGGAAACCGATTACAGAGTCGAAGTTCTTGTTCTCGGTATAGATAAACTGAGCTGGGTTTGAACCCTGGATTCCGGCGATGATGTTCTGGTTGTTGAGTGCCTCTACCATCTGGTCGTGGTCGAGTGGCCATGAGTCGATGTGTGGGTCAATCTCGTTGTTGGCTGCTGCACCATAGAGGAATGCCTCACTGCGCTCCCATTCACGACGAGCGTTCTTGAAAGCCTCGCAGGCATCGGTGATATCTGCATCGCTCAAGTTGCCAGCCTTGGCGTTGGCGTATGCCTTGTCGCATGCATCCTTCAGAACCTTAGCGTTGTCTCTCAAATCCTTGTAGGTAGGATTGATAATGTCGTTTACATAAGTGTTGGCAACTGCTGATAATTCTGTTGCTGGAACTACGTTACCCTCTGTTACTGGGCCATCATCATCGCTACAAGAAGCGAAACCCAAAGATAAGGTCATTGTTGCTACGAACAAGAATGCCTTCTGGAAAATCTTTTTCATGTTTCTTTGTTTTTTATGTTTGAATATGATAATTATTATTCTATGAAACGGCTCTTTTCACCTGGATTAGAGGAAGAAGCCCTGATAAGCGATGCCGATGTTCACGGCTGGCTCATTGTTGTACTTAGAGTGGAAGATGCGCTGGTTGTATTCAGCTTTCACACAGATTTGTGGGAGAGGGAAGTAGTTGATACCTGCTGCCACAATTTTGCGGTTGGTCCACTTGGCGGTGGTATTGTGAACGGATGAATCGTAATACTCGAAATGACCGAACACATACAGCTTCTGGTTGTTTTCACGCAACTTGGAAATCTGAGAGAAGACATCATAGCCTGCTTCCACCATGGTAGCGATGGCATGACTGCCGAAGTATTTGCCGCTGCCTGATTCATTAGGCTTGACGTTAGCCGTACCAGGATATACAATGCTGGTAATGGCTGTAGCATCGCTTACATAGCCATAATCCACGTTGCCTCTAATCTTCCAGTTGTACTTGTTGTAGGTGAAGTCGAAGGCACCTACATATACGTTTCCCTTGATGTTTTTGTGTTGGGTATCCTGTGGGGTGGTGTTGCCCATCGCCTTGCCGTAGTAACCGCTCAGTCCGATGCGCAGACCAGGAATACTGTAGTTATCTACACGGGCAGCAACGGCATATTTGTTGGCTACCTCAAACTCGTATGGACTCTTGGCACCGCCTTGAATCCAGTTGCTGCGACTGAAACGGTAGGCGTTCAAACCTGCCAGAAACTGTGCCTCGTAGCGGAACTTACCGCTCTTTCCCCAGAAACTGATACCAGTCTGGTGCCATGTACAAGGAAGAATGGTGTTTTCTCCTTCCGGACGATAAACAGTAAAGAAATTCAATGGTTCGTGATAGGCATTGGTAAGACCTACAGGTACAACGATGTGTCCAGCCTTGATGTTAGCCCATCGACCGAATGATTTCTGAATCCAGAACTGTTCGAGTTCCACCTCGCCACCTTTCTCTACCTCTTGTTCATACTCGATGGCCTCCTCTGCCTCGTATTCGATAGACTGTCCGGTACCTCCGTGTTCAAACTCAATTTCAGTACCCATGGACCATCCCTTTCCGAAGTCGTAACCCAGGTAGATTACTGCATGAGGAATGTCGAAGCGTCCGTGGTCGGGTGCGTTTTTATAAGCGGTGGCGTTAGAGTAGCGTTTTCCTGCGTCGCTATAGAAGTTGCGGCTCATGGCAACCTCGCCATAACCACCCACGCTGAGGCGCTTGCCGTTTACATGCTGCATCACACTATCGGCAGCCACTGTTTGTGCACTTGCCGTTGCCAAACCGGCAACGAGGGCAGCGGACATCAATCCAATTCTTAAACTGTTCATCTTTAATATTTTGAAATTATTGTTATCGTATAATTTTATATAAAGGAAAGAGCGCGGATGTCTGCTTGCGGTCTCGATACTTTAGAGGCCTAGTATCTCCTTAAAGCCATGAGGCATGATAAGGAATTACGCAGCTCTGCCGCTCGGGAGTGGCAATCATCACCGCGCTCTTTCTCGATTTTGGGTGCAAAGTTACAGAGTTTTAAAATATCTTGCAATACCTAAAAATCGGTAAACTGGCGCATCCCCATTTTTAGGTATTGCGAGTTTCGAAACTTTTTTGTATATTTGCAACCGAAATAGAAACATTATGAATGTTCTTGATACAAGGATGTTTTCATTTAAGGATAAAGAAAGATGAAAAATCAGAAGATGTATGAAGCTGATGACAAGATGATCAGCATCATTAGAGACAATTATAACATTTTACAGAGCCTCGGCAGCTTCGGTATCAACCTGGGCTTTGGTGATAAAACTGTGTGCGAAGTTTGCGAAGAACAGCAGGTGGATACCTATACTTTCCTGTCCGTGGTTAACTTGACGATTAATGGTTACAAGGAGTATGACGATGCTGACCGCCTGTCGCTGCCGACCCTATTGCATTATCTCAAAGCATCGCATGCCTATTACATAGATTTCCAGTTGCCGTTTATCCGTAAGGAACTGGTTGAAGCGCTGGATGAAAAGGATAATCTGGCGCGCCTTATCCTCAAGCTTTATGATGACTATGCCCATAGCATCACCAATCACATGAAGTATGAGGAAAGAATGGTATTCCCTTATGTTCAGGCACTTATAGATGGTAATGCCAATGCAAACTTTGATATAGAAACCTTCTCGAAGCACCATGCTCAGGTAGATTTGAAGTTAAAGGAACTCAAGAGTATCATTATCAAGTATTTGCCTTCTGATGGCTTGCATAATAATCAGCTCAGCGCCACTCTTTATGATATATATAATAATGAGGAATGGCTGAAACATCATTCTGAGGTTGAGGAAGAAATCTTTATTCCTGCAGTAAGAAATGCAGAGCGTAAACTGAAGCAGAACGATGTGAGTGCCAAGATTTCGAGCATGATTAATCAGACTCCGATGAGCGGTGAACAGTTGAGCGACCGTGAGAAAGATGTGATTGTTGCTTTGGTTCAGGGAATGACCAACAAGGAGATTGCTGACCACCTGTTTATCTCTATTAATACGGTCATTACGCATCGCAGAAACATCGCCCGAAAGCTTCAGATTCACTCTCCAGCAGGTCTTACAATTTATGCCATCGTGAACAATTTGGTTGATATTTCTTCTGTAAAGCTGTAGCTTATCTGTGGAATATCTGTTTAAATAATGTTATTTTTCCTAAAATGATAGCGCCTTCCTCTCACATGAGGGGAAGGCGCTATCATTATATTTAGGTATGTGATGATTCTGCATCACTATTTATGGTAAAGGCTAGATCATATTGATGTCAACAAAACCATGCATCACAGCATAAATAGTGAGTGATGACACACTTTTTAATCCCAGTTTTTCCTGTATTTTCTTGCGATGGGTAATCACAGTAGTCAGTCCGATACAGAGTTGGTCGGCTATCTCTTTGTTGATTTTCCCTTGTGCTACCAGAGATAATACCTCTATTTCTCTATCCGACAGAACTTTTTCCTGAGTGACAGGGGGCATGGCAGGGATATGTTCGCCATGAGGATGACCGGAATGCTGCAGGTTGAGAAACTCTTTTATCAGGTATCCTTCTGGTACATTGACGCAGAGACAATGAAATTCTGCAAGTTGCGAATTGGGATCGTTGCTGGGTGTTAGAACGATCACGTGGTGGTTCCTGTTGCCCTGTGTGAAGAAGTAACGGTGTTCCAGTACAATGTGCATAGATACAAAACTATGAACAAAGTGGTCAGGATTGTTTGCCTCGTACTGACGGAACGAACCGAAGGTCGAGATTTTCATCATGGGCATCACTGACTCAAGCAGTTGTCTGAGTCCCATTGCGGCGAGTGTATTGCTCTCTACTATTGCCATTTCCGGCATCTGTTTGCCAGCCATGGCTTTCATCATTTCTTCATTCATCTCTGTTTATTTTACTTCTGCTAGTGAAAGTTGGGTTATACTTATATCTTGTTTTTACAAGAATGGAGTGAGTACCTTTGCGGCAAACCATCCTTTGAATCTTTGCCAGCCCGTACGCCACTCTCTCCAGTTCTTCTCATTGAGTAAGAAACTGTCTTTCTTTTCCCCATCAAAGAGCTGTACCAGTTGTTGGGTAGTGCAAGAATCCACAATCACTGCATTCTCTTCATAGTCCCAGCGCAGGCTTCGGGCATTGAGATTGGCACTGCCAACGGTACAGAACTTGCCGTCTACCATGATAATCTTGGTATGGTGGAAGCCCCGTGTGTACATCCAAACATTGCATCCTGCCTTCATCAGTTTGTGGGCATTATAGAAACCGCAGTCAGGAGTCAGCGGAATATCGCTCTTGGTAGAGAGCATGATTTCTACTTTCACTCCTCTTTTCACAGCATTCTTCAATGCCTTTTTGAGTTTATGACTCAAGGTGAAGTAGGGGCTGATGATCTTGATGCTGTCCTGTGCATCATTGATTGCATTCACATAAAAATATCGGATGATATCCTTTGTTATATGAGGCTCACGATTAATGATGCCGACCATCTTTCTGTAGGCTGTTGCTGTCGTATCTGGCTTGAGATTCTCTACCAGATAATCCTTCTTCTTATATCTCCAGAACTCAGTGCTGTGCACATTCTGTCCGCTCACCTTATTCCACATTTTGAGGAATATCTTCTGCAGGGTATTCACCTCGCTTCCGTCGATGCGACAGTGCATATCGTGCCATTCTCCTACAACCTTCGTACCTTTTATATAATAGTCGGCAACGTTCATACCGCCTGTGTAGGCAATCTGTCCGTCAATGATTACGATTTTACGGTGATCACGGTTGAAGATTGCATGTACCCATGGAAACTTCAGGGGCTTATATTCATAAATCTCTATGCCGTTGGCACGGATTTTCTTGAGATGTCTCTTTCGCAGAGGCTTATTGTTGGAAGAGTTTCCGAAACCATCATATAAGGCTCTCACCTTTACACCCTCCTTGACTTTCTGAGCTAGTAGGTCGAAGAGGAGGGAGGCGATGCTGTCGTTGCGAAAGTTGAAGTATTCCAGGTGTACACTATGTTTAGCCTGTCGGATTGCCTGGAACATATCATCAAACTTTTCCTGACCGTTCATCAGTAGGGTTACTGAATTATCGTGAGAAAAGCTGACACCTTTCCCACGAAGCTGATTAACAATCAATGAATCGCTAGTCTGTGCGCTGCACAACGAACAAGACAGCCATAATGTCGCTATTAATAAAAAATATCTCATCTTATCTATAACCGTGTTATCTATAAATCCGTGTAATCTGTGTAATCCGTGCCTAAAAATTTATACCATGCAGGCATAGTGGTCTACGATACCTTTCAGATGATTATCCTTGTCTACAACCAGTACCGTATGCACCTTATATTTGTGCATGATGCGCTGAATCTCCGAAATCTTCGTCTTCGGAGTCACCATTTTCGGAGTGGTGGTCATGATGTCGCTTACAGTCTTGTTAAAGAATTCTGCCTGCCATTTCTCCATGGCGCGTCGGATATCACCATCGGTAATAAGTCCGATAACGTGGTTGTCTTCATCCAATGAGATACCCAATCCCAGTTTGCCCTTGCTTACGTGGATGATAGCCTCGCCCAGGTGCATTTCCTTGGGAATGATAGGCATATCATCGCTGCGCATCACATCTTCTGCTGTGGTCAGCAGTCGTTTGCCTAATTCTCCACCAGGATGGAACTGTGCAAAGTCACGAGGCTTGAAGTGGCGTACCTGCATCAGGGCGATAGCCAGTGCATCACCCATAGCCAATGCTGCAGTAGTACTGCTGGTAGGGGCTAGGTTCAGCGGACAAGCCTCCTTCTTTACCTTTACGGTGATATGATGGTTGGAGTATTTTGCCAGCAGGGAATCTGGATTTCCGGTGATGGAAATGATAGGAATATTCATGTGGAGTACCATCGGGATGAAACGAAGCAGTTCATCGGTCTGACCGCTGTTACTCAGTGCCAGAACCACATCCTTGTCGGTCATCACACCTAAGTCGCCGTGATAGATATCCAGTGGATTGATGTAGAAGGCTGGTGTGCCTGTAGAGGCAAGTGTAGCGGCAATCTTGGCACCTACGTGTCCACTCTTGCCCACACCTGTAACGATAATCTTGCCTTGACATTGATACATCATGTCTACAGCTTTCTCAAAGTTGTCATCCAGATAAGGTATCTGGTCGAGGATGGCCTGCGCCTCGTTTCTAAGAGCCTGTTCGCCATAACCGCGAACAATCTTATCATCTATATTGTTATTTTTATCGGTCATTTCTAAATCATTTGAATTGGCTTTCCCTTCGGACGCCGAACCTTTTTTCTTCGTTTTTCACTTACAGGAGTTCTTCTATAAGTGATTCCAACTTGTTTAATTCCAGCATATTGGCAGCATCGCTCTTGCCCTGGTCTGGGGCTGGATGTACTTCAAAGAAGTAGCCGGTAGCTCCGAAAGCTTTAGCCGCCTTTGCCATTGCTGGAACGAACTTACGGTCGCCTACGGTTTTGCCGTCACCTGCACTCGGGCGCTGAACGCTATGGGTACAGTCCATGATGACATTTGGCACAATCTCCTTCATGTCAGGGATGTTTCTGAAATCTACCACGAGATTGTTATAGCCGAAACAGTTGCCGCGTTCTGTGAGCCAAACTTCTTTGGCACCGCTCTCTAAAGCCTTTTCTACAGGATATTTCATATCTCTTCCGCTCAGGAACTGTGCCTTCTTGATGTTGACGGTTTTGCCTGTCTTAGCTGCAGAAACCAGAAGGTCGGTCTGTCGGCAGAGGAAGGCTGGAATCTGGAGAATATCACATACTTCGCCTGCTGCTGAAGCCTGATAACTCTCATGAATATCTGTTGTAACCTGAAGGTTGTACTTCTTCCTGATATCTCCCAGCATCTGGAGTCCTTTCTCCAGTCCTGGACCACGGAAAGAGTGGATGCTGGTACGGTTGGCTTTATCGAATGAAGCCTTGAATATGATTTTTGTTCCTAACTTTTCGTTGATGCGGACGAGTTCCTGAGCTACTGTTTCCAATAGTTCCATTGACTCGATGACGCAAGGACCTGCAATGAATGTTGCCATGTTTTTTAAAGTTTATAGTTTATAGTTTACAGTTAATAGGGAGCTAACCTGCTATTAACTGTAAACTGTAACCTGTTAATTATTAACTTGTTTGATTGTAATTTCACGCTGTGGGAACGGAATCTCGATGTTATGATCGTTGAGCGTATCGTAGATGCACTCCATGATGGTGGCATCATCGATGGCTTGGGTAAGCACGTTCACCCATACTACGATTCTGAGTGTGATGCAGCTGTCATCGAAACTCTTCAGTAACACCTTCACGCCTTTGTCCTGATAGATACAGTCCAGTTTCATGAGGGCATCAATCAGAATCTGTTTCACTTCCTTCACATTGCTGCCATAAGCAATACCTACCTCCAGAATATCCAGCTCATAACCATGATTTTTGGTCATGTTCTTGTAGTTTTTGGAGAAAAGCTGCGAGTTCTGGAAGGCTATGACCGAACCGTCGGTAGCCTCCAGCATCGTAGAGGTATAACTGATACTGCTTACCTTACCACGGGTGCCATCACAGATAATATAGTCACCCACCTTCACACGGCCCATCATCAGAGAGATGCCGTAGTAGATGTTCTCGAGAATATCCTTTGATGCAAAACCCAGACCAGTTGATAAACCGGCAAAGATAGCTAGCAGCCATGATTTTCCTACCTGGAACACATTCAGGGCTATCAGCAGCCAGATACCCCAGATAATCACCTGCATCACGTTCTTGAACATCACAATCTTTGAAGCAGCCGACGCCGGGTCTGCCTTCTCGAAGTGATGACGCATGAAATCTACAGAAGTAATGTTGATGTAGTTGAACAGGAAGTACAGGCAAGCTACCTCTGAAATACTGAAAAGCGATGCAGTGAAGTTACTGGTCTTGATGTAATCCTTGTTGAATATCTCCCATGTCGTATCACTCATGTTGAATATATCTGCAGCCCAATAGATAGAGATGATGAACGAGAGTACGCCTGAAATAGGGAGCAATACCTTATAGATAAAGCGATACAGCCATTTGTCGGTAATCGCCTTGTCAGCCAACTTCTTACGCTTGGCATATACGCTGAGCCATCCTTCGCAACAGGTGATGGTAAGCACGCAGGTAAGCAGCATGGTCCACCAGATGATAAGCTGGACGGCAAGCAGTGTGAAACCTGTCCAGGCAAAAATGGTACTTACTCCGAATACGGCAAGCGATATGAATGCGTATGTCTTGTCGGTGCGTAATACCTGGTTGTGCTTTCTGCCAATCACATTCCACTGCCAGAGAGCGCAGAGCAGAAGGACTGGTGGAAAGATGAGGTTTACCAGGTCGTTTGGTATCAGGATGATACGGAACACGATAACGATGAAACCTACCAGCATCAATGGTGAATAGATACGGAAGGTATTCTTGATCTTATCGTTGTCTACACGTAGCAGGATAGATACCAGGATGACGCCAACTAGCCAGGAATATTCTACCAGCAGCTGGCTTGCCATAATCACGAAGTTCTGGGTAACCGCCATTCTTACGATACCCAGGATGAATGCGAAGGTTACTACCGTCATCGCCATGACAAGGCATGGTCGTTTTGCCATAAAACTTTCCTTTCTGTTCTCGAACATACCATGCTTCATGAGTTGGGTAATCACGATGCGGATGGTAAAGAGATTGAGGAAGATGGAGATTAGTCCCCAGAAGACGATGATACCAAAGAGGATGTAGATGATACGAACATCCCATTGCGACATCATGCCCGGTACGGGCTTGTATTTCTCGGTTACAGATGTCTTCGCCTCCTTATAGTTCATGCTGAAGTTACGGAGTATGCGCAGATAGTTGTCGTCTCCATTATTGAAGATACTGTTCTGGATATCTTCGTATCTGCGGTTGGCATAGTCGTTGAGCGCCTGTAACTTACGGTCGGTTCGGTCGTAAGCCTGCACATAGGCTTGCAACTGTTTCTGTTTCTCTACCAGCTGGCGGCGGATATTGACAGCCAGAGTCAGGTCTACGTTTCGGTTCACCTGTGCTTCTTCGCTGAGAAACATGGTGTTCATGCCGTAGAGATAGTTAATGAGCGAATCGAAACGAGCCACCTCAACATTGTTCTTCTTGATCATCTGGCGGAAAGGAACAGCCTTCGACTTAAACTTCTTAAACTGCTCTGTAGCCTCATGACAGGCATACGTCATGTCGAAAATATACCCATTGCGCTGCGAATAGAGCATGATGGAGTTCTGGTCAGCCTGTTTCACAATACTGATGAGTTCCTGAATCACAGCCAACTGTTGAGCCTTGGCAGCTTGGTTCTGTTTCTCCAAGTCTATGTGATAGTTGGTCAATTCTGTACGCAGCATATAGAGTGTTGTGTCCAGGTTGGCTTCCTTGAGCACTGCGTTGCTTGGCAGCACGAATGCCACCATCAGCAGAATTATGATGTATAGTCTCTTCTTCATATTTAGTAAATTTGACTGCAAAGTTATTAATAATTCGTGAAAAAGCAAAGAGAAAATCGCCTTTTTTGATATATTAGCATCTTTACGTTCGATTTTTAGGGTTATCTTTTGCATTTTTCATATAAATTGATTACATTTGCAACGTCAAAGGATATGTTAATTAATCAGATAAGAATATGAAGATACTCATAGCAGATAGTGGCAGTACCAAGACCGATTGGGCTCTGGTTGATGAACAGGGTAACGTGATGGTTACCTGTAAGACGCAGGGCATCAGTCCGATTCATCAGAGTGATGCCGAGATATTGGATGTATTGTGTAAGGAACTTGTTCTGTCAGAGCAGCCTCAGCAGGTTTTCTTTTATGGCAGTGGAGTAACCGAGGCGATGAAGTCTCGCATGAAATCACTCTTGCAGCAGTCTTTTCCCGAAGCCAAGGTTGAGGCAGAAGGTGATATGCTGGGAGCAGCCCGTGCCCTCTTTGGCAAGAAACCGGGTATTGCCTGTATTTTGGGAACCGGTGCCAACAGTTGTCTTTACGATGGAGAGAAGATTGTGATGAACACGCCTCCGTTGGGATATATCCTGGGCGATGAGGGTAGTGGGGCAGTAATCGGCAAACTTTTTCTCAATGGTATCTTCAAGGGCACATTGCCTGTATCGCTAAAGAATAAATATCTTGCCTGGTCAGGCTTGGATTATCCTACTATTATTAATAAGGTGTACAGACAGCCGCTTGCCAATCGCTTTCTGGCTTCCATCTGTCCTTTTATCTCAGAACAGATAGCAGAAGGTGAGAAATACGAGAACGGGACTGACGAACTGAATGAAGCGATGGCTCTCTATCGTATGATACTGGAGAGTTTTAATCAGTTCTACGCAAAGAATCTCACACCTTATATTAAATATGTCAAGGCGAGCACCGAGGATATAAGCCAGTTGGAGCCAGGCATGAAGGCATGGCATTCATCCTTGGAAGAAGAAATCCCGATGCTTGGTTTTGTTGGAAGCATAGCTCATTACTTTGAATCACCTTTGAGAAATGTGATGGAGGATGAGTTTCATCTCAAGATTTTCCAGATATTGAAAGCTCCGATGCCGGGGTTGATAAAATATCATGTTAATTAAACTAGTTTGATATAAAGTAGGTGTGGGCGTATATCAGGGGAATTTTTCTCTGATGTGCGTCCTTTTTTTGTGCAAATATCGTACATCCTAACATAATATACTTATCCTTTTATCAAAAGTATACATTCACGCTACAGTTTTTTCGCTATCTTTGCAACATGATAACTTCAAAACCCGATAATATGTTAGATTGATATATGAAGAAGATAGTTATGATTATATTGGCTGCCGCTCATTTTGCTTGGGCTGGCGCACAGGTTAAACCTGTGGATGACCGTATCTCGAAAATGAAACTCACGGCTACCGAACTGGCTCACTATATGGCTCCAGGAGTCAACCTGGGTAATACGATGGAGGCGTGCGACTGGAATGAGGTCTTTACCAATCAGGCAGGATTGAAGTCGGAAACTTCATGGCAGAATGATAAGACTACTGAGAGCTATATCCGGAGTTTGAAACAGCAGGGGTTCAACAGTCTTCGCATCCCTATATCCTGGGTGGCTGGACATCTTACGGATAAGGAGAATATGACCATAGATCCTGTCTGGATGAAACGAATCAAGGAAATCGTAAACTATGGTCTCAATGCCGGTCTCTGTGTCATCATCAACGAACACTGGGATGGCGGATGGATGGAGCATGATGCCTTTACCAGTGGGGCGAATGTGACAGAATATAAGGAGATGTTCCGCAAGCTGTGGACGAATATAGCAAAGGAATTCAAGATGTATGACCAGCGGGTTCTCTTTGCTGTCCTCAACGAACCGGGAGTGGGAGGCGCCAGTCCGCAGGTTCAAGGCGACATGCTGGCTCCTGATAGTAAGGAGTTAGCCGACCGTCTCCTGGCATACGAACAGGTGTTTATCGATGCCGTCCGTGCTACCGGTGGTAATAATGCCAGCCGTGTGCTCATCGTACAGACTCCAAAGACCGAGATTGATTTGGCAGCCAAGGATTCTTACGACATCACCCGTCTGAAAGATAATGCGAAGAACCGTCTGATGGCAGAGGTTCATTTCTACGATCCTTATATATTTACCTTGATGGACAAAGATGCCGATTGGGGCAAGGTGGCTCTTTATTGGAAAGGACATGCTCCTGCCGATGACCAGGGACGAACCGTAAACACCATCTGGTATAATAATAAGAATGTGGATGCCTACCAGCATATCACCAATCAGGTGATGAAGATGAAACAGAAGTTTGTAGATCTGGGTTATCCGGTAGTCATCGGCGAATATGGTGCCAACCGTAAGGATGCCTCTCTCTTCGGTGGTAATCAGGAGAAGCATAATGAGAGTATGATGGCATGGTATGGTGCTGTGACTGCCGAAATGATGAAGGCAGGTCTTATCCAGTATGTCTGGGATATCAATGTGCAGCCTCTTCCTCACATGACCATCTTCGACAGAAAAAAACAGGTGGTTTCTGACTCCTATATATTTAAAGGTGTGATGCAGGGAGCAGCCGAAGGGATGGAAGATTACCTGAAAATCTATCCGAAACCTTAGAAAAATAGAGAAAAAGCAATATTATATGTAGAAAGGGCAAAAAAGTATCATGCTTTTTTGCCCTTATTTCGTATCTTTGCAACCGAAAATGAATCTTTAAACTGTAAACTTAATAAATAGATGAAGAAGATATTTGTTTTATTGATGATGGCATTGGCTACATGCAATATCTCTGCGAAGTCAAACTTTGTGCAGGTAAAGGACGGACATTTCGTTCGCGACGGTAAACCTTATTATTATGTAGGTACCAATTTCTGGTATGGTGCCATCCTCGGTTCAGAAGGACAGGGCGGCAACCGCGAGCGTCTCTGCAAGGAACTCGATAAGATGAAGGAGATGGGCATTGACAACCTCCGCATCCTGGTGGGCTCTGATGGAAAGCGAGGAGTGAAGACCAAGGTTGAGCCGACGCTGCAGGAAGCTCCGGGCGTTTATAACGATACGATTCTTGCCGGTCTCGACTATCTGCTGATGGAGATGGGAAAACGCAAGATGCTGGCCGTGCTCTATCTGAACAATTCCTGGGAATGGAGTGGCGGTTATGGCTATTACCTGGAGCAGGCTGGTTTGGGCCAGGCTCTCCGTCCTAACGAAGATGGATATCCTGCCTTCATGAACTTCGTCGCCAAATATGCATCCTGCGAAAAGGCGCATCAGCTTTTCTATGATTATGTGAAATTCATACTTACGAGAACCAACAGATATACAAAGAAGAAGTATAAGGACGACCCGGCTATCATGTCATGGCAGATAGGTAATGAGCCTCGTGCTTTCAGCAAAGAGCAGTTGCCTGCTTTCGAAAAGTGGCTGGGTGAAGCGAGCAAGCTGATCCGTTCGCTCGATAAGAATCATCTGATTTCTATCGGTAGCGAAGGTAAATTTGGATGTGAAGGTGAACTGAACTGTTGGGAACGGATCTGTGCCGACAAGAATGTAGATTATTGCAACATTCATCTTTGGCCATACAACTGGAGTTGGGCGAGAAAAGACCATTTGCAGGAAGATTTGGAAATCTCCTGCCAGAACACAAAGGAGTATATTGATGAACATCTTGAGGTATGCGGACGTATCAGGAAGCCATTGGTGATGGAGGAGTTCGGCTATCCTCGTGATGGTTTCTCTTTCTCAACTTCTTCTACAACAGAAGCACGTGATGGATATTATAAGTATGTGTTCAGTCTTGTTGGCGACAATGCTGCATCTGGCGGTTACTTTGCCGGTTGCAACTTCTGGGGATGGGGCGGCTTTGCCAATCCTAAGCATGAGCAGTGGCAGGTAGGTGATGACTACACCGGTGATCCTGCTCAGGAGGCGCAAGGTCTGAACTCCGTTTTCTCTACCGATAAATCTACATTGGATGTAGTAAAGACGCAGGTAGACAGAATGAAGAAGATTGGTAAGTTATAAGTTTAGTGAAATTGTTAGTTGTTTTAGGAGGGTGTACCATCTGTTTTCATGGTGCACCCTCTTTTTTTGTTTGACTTTTTATGATAATACTTTTATGTTTTTTCGTAAAAGAATTGCCATATAGTTCGTTAACTGTTTGATTATGAGAATGTCCCGATATTGCAATAGCTTTTTAATTGCCATAATCTGCCATATATTGCCATAAAAATAGCGATACTCAGGCGTTTTTGGTGATTTTTAGCGGTGTTTTTGATGCTGTTTTTTCCCGTATAATCTCCAATGCTGTTCCCGAAATTGCGTCCCGACGTAGCATCTGGTACGTCCCGACGCAGCTCCAGATACGTCGCGACGTAATTTTAGATACATCCTGCCCAGAATCAAGTGAGCTTCATTTGAACTCCAGATAAACTTCACTTGAAATGAAGAACCAGAGGGGGATGATTTTTTTCTTTTCCTTCTTTTTGAAAGAAAACCCCTGAATTTCTTGGCAGTTTCAATCAAAAAGAGAGGGTATGTAATGCCCTCTCTTTTTGATTTTATCCGTTTCGAACATTGATTAATGTTCAAGATATAGTCCGTTTAGCTTTTCCAGGAAAACACAAACTTCATCATTTATCATTTCCATGAACCCATGAGTCTTTTTGTTCGATACACCAGGATATGGAGTATAGTAATGCTCCTCAATCGGTTCTCCCTGGTTTCTGCCAAACATCAGGTAAGCTATGTTTCTTTTCTCGGAAAAGAAGTTTGGAATCAATAGATTCTGTTGAGAGCTATATTATATATAATGTTCGCGTACCTTAATATAATTTAGTATCATTGGATTATAAAAAGCACTTTTTTCATCTTTGAAGAAAAGTATGTTTATTGAGCAAAAAAATACATGAGAAGTTCGAAAATTTGCAGTATCTTTGCAGCCGTAAAACAGGAAATAAACAATTAGCAATAAATTAATAACAATTGAACAATGAAGCAGCTTGTTTTTAGGTTAATAATTATAGGTGTTCTGATGAGTGTGCTGGGGACTTCAAGCCTCAGCGCACAAATCAGAGGAAACAACATCGTGGTAACGGTAACTCCTGACCATCAGGACTGGAATTACCGGATAGGCGAGAAGGCTAACTTCACGGTGAATGTGAGAAAGAGCGGTACGCTACTCAACCAGGTGAAGGTTGATTATGAAGCCGGTCCGGCAATGTTTCCGGAGGTGAAGAAAAGTACCACTCTCAAGGGCGGAACCATGAAATGGTGCGGCAGTCTGAACAGACCGGGCTTCTATCGTCTCAAGGTTATCGCTCATGTTGATGGCAAGGATTACGAGGGACTTTGCACGGCAGGTTTCTCTCCAGAGAAGATCCAGCCTTTCGCACAGGAACCTAAGGATTTCGATGCTTTCTGGAAGAAGGCACTGGATGAGGCAAGACAGAATGACCTCAATCCTACCAAGGTGCTTCTGCCTGAGCGTTGTACCAAGGATAAGAATGTATATGAAATAAGTTATAACAACAACCGATGGGGCTCTAAGATGTATGGCATCCTGAGTGTCCCGGTAAAAGAAGGTAAGTATCCGGCTTTGCTCCGTGTACCTGGTGCGGGTGTACGCCCTTATGCCGGCGATACTTATACGGCTCCTGCTGAGTGCATCGTACTGGAAATCGGTATTCACGGTGTTCCTGTTACCATGCAGCAGAAGATTTATGATGATCTTGCCAATGGCGAACTGAAAGGCTACTGGGATACCAATCTCGAGAATCCTTATCGCAATGCTTACAGACGGGTAGTAACCGGTGCAGTCCGTGGTGTGGATTATATCGCTTCGCTCCCTGAGTGGAACGGAAAGACTATCGGTGTAACGGGTTCATCACAGGGTGGATTTCTTTCCATCGCTGTGGCAGCTCTCGATAAGCGAATCACATTCCTGGCTCCTGTTCATGATGCTATGTGTGATTATGAAGCTGAGATTCACGGAGTTGCAGGCGGCTGGCCTCACTATTTCTATAAGGAAGACAAGGCACAGGGGGCTGCATGGAAAGAGCAGAAACTTACAGATTTGGAAAAGGCAAGACTCGAAGGTGCACGCTATTATGATGGCGTCAACTTCGCCCGTCGTATCACCGTTCCTGGCTGGTACAGTTTCGGTTATAATGATGAGGTGGTTCCGCCAACATCATCTTACGGCCTTTATAATTCGGTAAAAGCGCCTAAGACCTTGAGTCTGTACCAGATGACCGGTCATTACTGGTATCAGGAGCAGTGGGATGAATGGCAGGCTTGGATTATTCAGCAATTAAAGAAATAGATATATGATAGGAAAAAGAATTTTGATTGGTGCTGCTTGCCTCATGGCGATGCAAGGAGCAATGGCACAGGTTGATGGCGTTACGGGCGCATCAGTCCAGACTGCCAATACTTCCTGCTGCAAGGGTAAAAAGCAATGTTGCAATACTCCGGCAGAGCAACTGAAGGTCAGACTGCAGAAATTACGGAACAAGGGAATCATGCTCGGTCATCAGGATGATCCGGTGTATGGTACTACTTGGAAATGGGATGAAGGAAAGAGCGATGTATTACTCACTACAGGTGATTATCCTGCTGTGATGGGCTTTGATCTCGGTAAGCTAGAGCTCGACAGCAAGGAAAACCTCGATGGCGTATCTTTCGATCGTATGCGAAAAGAAATCATTGCCCAAAATGAGAGAGGAGGCATCGTTACTTTGAGTTGGCATCCTTGGAATCCGGTTACTGGCGAGAATGCCTGGGATCCGAAAGGTGATGCCGTAGCTGCTATCCTGGATGGAGGCGCCCAGCAACAGAAGTTCGACGGATGGCTCAAGAAGGTTTCCGATTTCATCCTTTCTTTGAAGACAAACGATGGTAAACTGGTTCCTGTCATCTTCCGACCATGGCATGAAATGAATGGCGGATGGTTCTGGTGGGGAGCTAGCAGTTGCACACCTGCACAATATAACCAATTATACGTAAAAACCCTAAATATACTTACTAAAGCAGGGTGCAATAACATCGTTTGGGCTTGGTCACCAAATCTCAGCGACGAGAAGACGGTAGAAAAATTCCTGGAGCGATTCCCGGGAGAAAAGTATGTGGATATGCTGGGTGTTGACGTCTACGAGTTCGACAACAGCGATGCCAACTATCAGCAGAACCTTGCCGCTACGCTCGATGTGCTGATGGAGGCAGCCAAGAAGGTCGGCAAGATTCCTGCCCTCACCGAAACGGGTTGCAGGGGTATCTCCAGCAAGAAGGACTGGTTTACGCAAACCCTTTGGCCTGTACTTCAGAAGTATCAGTTGAGTTATGTACTCTTCTGGCGTAATGCCTGGGATAAACCTCAGGAGGAAGCCTATCTTCCTGGAGTAGGCGATGGTGCCATCGTCGAGGACTTCAAAGCATTCAAGAAGGAAAAGAAAGTCCTCTTTGCCAAAGAGGTTTTAAAGGTTAAATAAATGTTGAATGTTGAATGTTGAATTGGCATTAGTCCAATGTACATTTTATACTCAACATTCAACACTCAACATTAATATAAAATAAAATATGACTACATTTCAAGACAAAGTGAAAGCACTTCGCGCTCATCATGAGGAACTGTTGAGCCGTAAGAATGAACCCGTAGAGTGGGGAAATGGTATCTACGAAAAGTATAAGAACCCAATCCTCACCGCAGAACATACACCATTGGAGTGGCGTTACGACTTCGATGAGAAGAGCAACCCTTATCTCATGCAGCGCATCATGATGAATGCTACCCTCAATTCGGGTGCCATCAAGTGGAATGGTAAGTATCTCCTCGTTGTTCGTGTTGAGGGTGCTGACCGCAAGAGTTTCTTTGCCGTAGCAGAGAGTCCTAATGGTGTTGACAACTTCCGTTTCTGGGATGAGCCTATCACTATGCCGGAGGATGTTATTCCTGCTACCAACATCTATGATATGCGACTCACAGCTCATGAGGATGGTTATATCTATGGCGTGTTCTGTGCAGAGCGTCATGATGATGCACAGCCTGGCGACCTCAGTGCTGCTACTGCTACTGCAGCCATCGCTCGTACCAAGGATCTGGTAAACTGGGAGCGCCTTCCTGATTTGAAAACCAAGAGCCAGCAGCGCAATGTGGTTCTCCATCCGGAATTCGTTGATGGCAAGTATGCTTTCTATACCCGTCCACAGGATGGTTTCATCGATACAGGTTCTGGTGGTGGTATCGGTTGGGCTCTTGTTGATGATATCACTCATGCCGAAATCAAGGAAGAGAAGATCATCAATGCCCGTCACTATCATACCATCCAGGAGGTGAAGAACGGTGAGGGTCCTCATCCTATCAAGACTGATAAGGGCTGGTTGCATCTGGCTCACGGTGTTCGTGGCTGTGCCAGCGGTCTCCGCTATGTGCTCTATATGTACATGACTTCTCTTGAGGATCCTACAAAGGTGATTGCAGAACCAGGTGGATATCTCCTCGTACCGGAAGGTCCTGAGTATATCGGTGATGTAATGAACGTAGTCTTTGCCAATGGTTGGATTGCAGATGAGGATGGCAAGGTATTCATCTACTATGCTTCTTCTGATACCCGCATGCATGTGGCAACTTCTACCATCGACCGATTGGTAGATTACTGCATGAATACACCAAAGGATGATTATCGTACTCAGTTCTCTGTAGAGAAGATCAAGGCTTTGGTAGCAAAAAATAAACAGACTTTAAGTAAATAAGTTTCAGGTATTAAGATTGTAGGGATTCGTACTCCTCATCCGTATTATCAGATATAGATGGGGAGCGAATCCCTTTTTAAATATTAATAAGTGAAGAGTGAAGAACGAAGAATTCAATAGTTTTTGCTAATCATAAAGTTCAAAGTTCAAAATTCAAAGTTCAAAGTAAAACAATGGCTCGTTTAAAAGAAAAAATAGCTTATGCATTGGGTGATGCCGCTGCGGGTGGTATTGTATGGAAGGTGATGTCTATCGCTTTTCCTCTGTTTTTTACAAATGTCTTCGGACTCTCGTTTGCGGATGCGGCAGTACTGATGCTCGTAGCCCGCATGTTTGATGTGGTTACTGACCCACTGATGGGTACTCTTGCCGACCGTACCCAGAGCCGTTTCGGTACCTACCGTCCTTGGCTCATCTATGGTGCCATTCCTTTCGGATTGATATTCGCCCTCTTGCTCTATACACCAGACTTCGGTCCTGTGGGCAAGCGAATCTATGCTTACGCCCTCTATCTGCTGATGATGGCGGTATATACCATGGTGAATGTGCCTTACGGCTCATTGCTCGGTGTGATGACCGAGGATGATGATGAGAAGAACCAATTCTCTTCTTTCCGTATGGTGGGTGCTTATGCCATGGGATTCGTCACCCTGCTTTCTTTCCCTTATCTCCAGAAAATGGTAGGTGGAACAGCCGCACATCAGTATGCTGTCATTGGTGCCGTGCTCGGTATTATTGCAGCTGTGATGACATTGGCTTGCGGACTCCTTACCAAGGAACGTCTGAAGCCGAAGCGTGCTGAGAAGTTCTCTTTCCAGCAGTTTGCCGACCTCGTTCACAACAAGGCTTGGCTCTATATGACAGCCATCGCCGTGTGTACCAACTTCTTCAACGGATTCCGCTATGCCGTAGCTGGCTATATGTTTGATTACTGTCTGCATGGCAATGTAACCATCGAGGGATTGATTATCAACTATACCGTTTTCATGGCGTTTGGTGAAGTAACTTGTATGATTTTCGGTGGTGTATCTCCTTGGTTCACCCGTCTGGTAGGCAGCAAGCGCATGGCATTCTTCTGGGCTGCAACACTCTGTCTGGTTCTCTCGGTTGTCTTCTTCTTCATCCCGATGAATCCGTCGTATATCTGGGTGATGATAGCCATCGTTATCCTTACCTCTATCGGTATCGGTATCTATTCGCCATTGATGTGGTCAATGTATGCCGATGTAGCCGACTACCATACCGAGCATTTCGGAACATCCGCTACAGGTCTTATCTTCTCTTCCGGTACGATGAGCCAGAAGTTTGGTACAGCCATTTCCGGTTCTCTCATCGCCCTCTTCCTGGGCTGGGCAGGTGCCAACATGATAACAGATAAGATGGGTAATACGATGATCGACCCAGCCAGCGTCACCGACTCTGTACTTACGATGGTATGGTCATTGTTCTCACTCTTCCCAGCCGTCATCGCCTTCCTGCTGATGGTGCTTGCCTGGAAGTTCCCTATCCGCAAATAATTGTTTTAACATAACTAATAATCACTATTAAAAAAGGAAAAATGGAAAATCTTAAAGAAACGATGCGGGATGTTCTGGAGAACAACATCCTCAGCTATTGGCTAACGAAAGTGAAAGATGAAGAAAACGGTGGCTTTTACGGACGTGTAGACGGTAACGACCAGGTACATCCTGTAGCCGAGAAGGGAGCAGTGATGAATGCCCGTATCCTCTGGGCGTTTTCTGCTGCCTATCGTGTCTTGAAGAAGCCGGAGTATCTTGAGGCTGCCACCCGTGCCAAGGATTATGTGCGCGATTATTTCCTCGACAGGGAATATGGCGGAATCTACTGGAGTGTTGACTGTCAGGGTAATCCGCTCGATACCAAGAAGCAGACTTATACCATCGGCTTTGCCATCTATGGTTTCTCGGAGTATGCCCGTGCAACAGGTGACAAGGAGGCGTTGGATATCGCCATCTCCCTGTATCATGACATCGAGAAGCATGCCTTTGATGCCAAGAACAACGGATATATCGAGGCATTGACCCGTGAGTGGAATCCGATTGCAGACATGCGTCTCTCTGATAAGGATGAGAATGGTTCCCGTACGATGAATACCCATCTGCATATCATCGAGCCATATACCAATCTTTATCGTGTATGGAAGACTCCGGAACTGGAGAAGAGCATCCGCAATCTGCTCGATATCTTCACCGATAAGCTTCTGAACAAGGAGACTTATCATCTCGACCTCTTCTTCAATGACGAGTGGGAGGGCAAGCGCAATATCGAGAGCTATGGTCATGATATTGAGGCGTCCTGGCTGCTCCACGAAACCGCGCTGGTTTTGGACGATAAGATATTGCTGCATAAGATAGAGCGCATCATCCGTCGTATAGCCGATGCAGCAGATGAAGGCTTACGTCCGGATGGCAGTATGGTTTATGAGCATTGGAAAGATGGAGATAAGTATGATCTCCAGCGCCAGTGGTGGGTGCAGTGCGAGAACATCATCGGACATATCGACCTCTATCAGTATTTCCGTACCGAAGAGAATCTTCTGGTTGCCATCTCCTGCTGGAACTATGTAGCCAAGCATCTGCTGGATGCCAAGAACGGCGAGTGGCACTGGGCTATCCTGGAAGATGGTACGGTCAACAAGGAGGATGATAAGGCGGGTTTCTGGAAATGTCCTTACCACAACTCCCGTATGTGTCTCGAACTCATCGAACGTGACTATTAACATACAGATTCCCTGCAAGGCAGGAATATAATACAAAAATCCAAGCAAATCATATATTTGCTTGGATTTTTTTGTTTATCCCGATTTTTTATTGTACTTTTGCAGCCAATGCGGCGCCAGCCCCATTATTCATTATTAAATTGTAAATTATTCGTATTAATAAATGTATATAGCAATAGCAGGAAATATCGGTAGTGGCAAGACAACCCTCACCAAGATGCTTTCTAGACATTATGGATGGAAACAGTACTTGGAGCCCGTGGCTGAAAACCCCTATATCGATGACTATTACAAGGATATCTCGCGATGGGCTCTCAATATGGAGGTGTTCTATCTGAAGCAGCGATTCAAGAATCTGCTGGAAATCCAACACAGTAAAGAGACGGTTATCCAGGACCGCACCATCTTTGAGGGTGTTTATGTCTTTGCGGCCAACAACCGGAAGATGGGCAACATGGACCAGCGCGACTACGAGACTTATATGGAGCTCTTCGAGTCTATGATGGAAGTGGTGGAGATGCCTGAACTGATGATATATCTCCGTTCTTCAGTTCCTCACCTCGTGAAGAATATCCAGAAGCGCGGTCGTGATTATGAGCAGAAGATGCCTTTGGATTATCTGGAAGGTATCAACAATCTTTACGAAGATTTCATCATGAACAAGTATAAGGGCAAGGTGCTTATCGTAGAAGTTGATAATCTCGATTTCGAGCACAATCCCAAGCAGTTTGGTGAAATCGTAGATAAGATAGATGCCAAGCTCTTCGGGCTGTTCTCTTAAAGGTAAAAAAGTAAAAAGGTAAAAAAAATGCATATAGCAATAGCAGGAAATATAGGTAGCGGCAAGACAACATTAACCAAGATGCTTGCCAAGAGATATGGCTGGAAAGCTAATTTCGAGCCGGTAGATAATAATCCATATCTGGCTGATTATTACAAGGATATGGAACGTTGGTCGTTTAATCTTCAGATTTACTTCCTGAACAAGCGATTCCATGATGTTGTGGAGATTTCCCGTTCAGAGCAGACCATCGTACAGGATAGAACCATCTTCGAGGATGCGCGTATCTTTGCGCCTAATCTTCATGATATCGGTATGATGAGCGACAGGGATTTCAAGAACTATACCGATCTCTTTGATCTGATGATCAGTCTGGTGAAACTCCCTGACCTGATGATATATATCAAGAGCAGCATTCCTACGCTCGTGAAGCATATCGAGAAGCGTGGCCGCGATTTCGAGAAGAGCATCCGCATCGATTATCTCCAGGGCTTGAACAAGCGTTATGAGGATTGGATCAAGGATTATAAAGGTCGCCTCATCATCATCGATGGTGATAATCTGGAGTTCGGAGAGAATCCGGAAGACTTCCGAAAGGTTACTGACCTAATAGATGCTGAACTCTTCGGCCTGTTTGCTGAAAAAGAGGTTTAAAAGTAAAAAGTAAAAGGGTAAAAAGGTAAAAAGAACCTTAACCCCTTTCGCCCCCCCCGTTCTTAGCGATTCCATCGCTAGTCCCCCAAGTCCTTATCATAAAGGTAAAAAGCGCAACCCCGCTAGGCGTCAAAGGAGGAACGCCTGGCGTGGTTGCGTTTTATGGTTGTACAACTAAAGGGTTATGGTTGTACGACTATAAGGGTTGTAGTTGTACGATTAAAAGGTGTTGTCACTAGGCTCGGCAGAGCTGCTGACTAGGCTCAGTAGGTCTGCTGAGCTTAGTGGCAACCTTCGAGAAGCAGTCTCCTTCAACTCGAGAAGCAGTCTCCTAAAACTAAAAGAGACATCTCTTTGAACCCAAAGAAACGTCTCCTTTCGCTTATTCAATCATATCCTTAGAACCTGGTTCGTGGCTGCAAAGATACATATTTTCCCTGTTATAATCTCTTAAACCTTGGAAAATATTCAATAGCTGCATTCTTTTTAACTTATTTTGGGGCAAAAAAATCCTACTATTCTGTTCCTTTTTGCTACAAAATACGCTCGTTTTCTCTGTTTCCGAACCTTCGTTAATACTGTCTGTTAACTGATTAAATCAGGCAGTTTTTTGTATTTTTTCACTTTGAACGCAAATTAAACCATAAAAAAAAGTGCTCTTTCAGAAAAAAGTGTTACCTTTGCAACCGCTTAGAAGCATTTATATAAAATAACGTTATAACAAATTTATGAACTTTACACTATTTATCACCGTTTTGCTGACGGCTGTAACCTTGGTGGTGGCTGCTTATGTCATCGCGAAGTTGATCGGTCCTCGTTCATACAATCCGGTAAAGGGTGAACCTTTTGAGTGCGGTATTCCGACTCGTGGCAGCTCATGGTTGCCATCACACATCGGCTACTACCTCTTCGCCATCCTTTTCCTGATGTTTGACATCGAGACAGTATTGCTTTATCCATGGGCAGTCGTAGTTAAGCAGTTTGGACCTATGGCTCTCGTGAGCATCGGGTTCTTCCTGTTGGTATTGGTATTTGGCCTTGCTTACGCTTGGCGGAAAGGAGCATTGGAATGGAAGTAAACAAAAGAGCCTCTATCAAGAGTATTCCTTACGACGAGTTTAAGGACAATGATACCCTCGAAAAGATTGCGCAGGAGCTCAATGAGGGTGGTGCTAACGTGGTAATCGGTTCGCTCGATGCTGCCATTAACTGGGGACGCAGTAACTCACTCTGGTCTTTGACCTTCGGTACCTCTTGCTGTGGTATCGAGTTTATGGCTGTAGGTTGTGCGCGTTACGACTTCTCACGTTTCGGTTTCGAGGTAACCCGTAACTCTCCACGTCAGGCTGACTTGATCATGTGTGCCGGTACTATTACCAATAAGATGGCACCTGTTTTCAAACGTTTGTACGATGAAATGGCTGAGCCTAAGTATGTGGTAGCTGTAGGTGGATGCGCCATCTCTGGTGGTCCGTTCAAGAAGAGCTACAATGTGGTTCGTGGTATCAGCGAGTTGGTTCCTGTGGATGTTTATATCCCTGGTTGTCCTCCACGCCCTGAGGCTATCCTTTACGGTATGATGCAGTTGCAGCGTAAGGTAAAGGTTGAGAAATTCTTCGGTGGTGCCAACCACAAGATGACTCAGGATGAGAAGGAACTCTCTATGAGCAAGGGTGGTCTTCGCGGCTTGAGCAACGAGAACCTCTCTGACAGCGAGAAGCTCGGACACAAGGAGCCTATCATCGTAACTGAAGTACCTGAGGATTTCGACCCTCAGAAAGGTCTAACTGATTAATATAATAAGGTATAAGAACATGAAACTGAATAATATTGAATTGAGTTTTGATAATTTCGCCTCAGAAATGGCGAAGTTGAAGAACGAGAAGCATTTCGACTACCTTGTTACCATCATCGGTGAAGACTTCGGTGAGGAAGGTCTCGGATGTATCTATATTCTCGAGAATACTCAGACCAACGAGCGCTGCTCGGTAAAGACCATCGCCAAGAAGGTAGATGGCAGTGATGTGATTCCTACAGTTATCAATCTCTGGAAGGTAGCTGACCTCCTGGAGCGTGAGGTATTCGATTTTGTCGGCATCAAGTTCCTGGGTCACCCAGATATGCGCCGTCTTTTCCTCCGCACCGATTTCCAGGGCTATCCATTGCGCAAGGACTTCGATATGAGTCCTGAGGCAAACAAGTTCCCTTGTACTGATGAGCCAGAGGATGACTTCACCATGGAGTTTTCCTTGAGCGAAGATGGCCATCTCGTTGTTACAGAGAAGCGTCGCTTTGATGAGAACGACTATGTTGTCAACATTGGTCCTAACCACCCATCTACCCATGGTGTGCTCAGATTGCAGACTGTTATTGATGGTGAGACCGTGAAGCGCATCTATCCACACCTCGGTTATATTCACCGTGGTATCGAGAAGATGTGGGAGAACATGACCTATCCTCAGACCTTGGCATTGACCGACCGTCTGAACTATCTTTCTGCGATGATGCACCGCCACGCTCTGGTTGGTGTTATCGAGGAGGCTATGGGTATCGAACTCTCAGACCGCATCCGCTACATCCGCACCATTATGGATGAGTTGCAGCGTATCGACTCACACTTGCTCTATCTCGGCTGTACCGCACAGGACTTGGGTGCCTTGACCGCATTCCTCTACTGCATGCGCGACCGTGAGCACGTATTGAACGTTATGGAGGAAACCACTGGTGGCCGTCTGATTCAGAACTACTACCGTATCGGTGGCCTTCAGGCAGATATCGACCCTAACTTCGTTCAGAACGTGAAGACCCTCTGCAAGTATCTCCGTCCGATGATTCAGGAGTACCTCGACGTATTCGGTGACAACGTGATTACTCACAATCGTCTCGAAGGCGTAGGCCCTATGAACCTTGAGGATTGTATCAACTATGCCGTAACCGGTCCTGCTGGTCGTGCATCAGGTTGGAAGAACGATACCCGCAAGCGTCATCCATACGATATGTACGACAAGGTGGAGTGGAAGGAAATCACCCTTACCGGTTGCGATTCAATGGATCGTTACTATGTACATATCCAGGAGTTGTATCAGAGCTTGGACATCATCGAGCAGTTGATTGACAACATTCCAGAGGGTGAGTACTACATCAAGCAGAAGCCAATTATCAAGGTTCCGGAGGGACAGTGGTACTTCTCTGTTGAGGGTGCCAGCGGCGAGTTTGGTGTATATCTCGACTCAAAGGGTGACAAGAGTCCATACCGTATGAAGATGCGTCCGATGGGTCTTTCACTCACAGGAGCCTTGGATCCAATGCTCCGTGGTCAGAAGATCGCCGACCTCATCACTACAGGTGCAGCAATCGATTTCGTAATCCCTGATATTGATAGATAATTATGTTTGATTTTAGTATAGTAACAACATTCATCGACAATCTGCTTCGCCAGACCTTGGGTCTGGGCGACTTCCTGTCGATTCTGATTGAGTGCGTGCTCGTGGGTATCTGTATTTTGACAGCATACGCCCTCATCGCTATCGTACTTATCTTCATGGAGCGTAAGGTGTGTGCCTACTTCCAGTGCCGTCTCGGCCCTATGCGTGTAGGTCCTTGGGGTATCTTCCAGGTATTCGCCGACGTGCTCAAGATGTTGATCAAGGAGATCTTCGCTGTAGATAGAGCCGATAAGCTGCTCTACTACATGGCACCATTCCTCGTGATCATTGCCTCTGTAGGTACTTTCTCATTCCTTCCATGGAACAAGGGAGCTCATATTCTTGACTTCAACGTAGGTGTATTCCTCATCACAGCCGTAAGTTCTATCGGTGTGCTGGGTGTGTTCCTCGCTGGTTGGGCATCTAACAACAAATACTCTGTGGTATCTGCCATGCGTGGTGCCGTACAGATGGTTTCTTACGAGATGTCTCTCGGTCTCTGTCTGATTTCTGCAGTTGTTCTTACCGGTACCATGCAGGTAAGCGGTATTGTAGAGGCTCAGACTGGCGCTTGGAACTGGTTGATTATCAAGGGGCATGTGCCAGCTATTCTGGCTTTCCTCGTATTCCTTGTAGCAGGTAATGCTGAGGCTAACCGTGGTCCTTTCGACTTGGCTGAGGCTGAGAGTGAGTTGACCGCAGGTTACCACACAGAGTATTCAGGTATGGGCTTCGGTTTCTACTACCTGGCAGAGTACCTCAACCTCTTCGTGATTTCTGGTATCGCTTCTACCGTATTCCTCGGTGGTTGGGCGCCATTGAACATCGGTATCGAGGGCTTCGACAATCTGATGAACCTCATCCCAGGTTTCATCTGGTTCTTCGGTAAGACCTTTGCCGTGGTATGGCTCCTGATGTGGGTACGTTGGACATTCCCACGTCTGCGTATCGACCAGATTCTGAAGTTGGAGTGGAAGTATCTGATGCCATTGTCACTGGTCATCCTGATCTTGATGACAGTATGCGTAGCATTCGGATTCCACGGATAATCTTTAATACACATTATTATAATAATAAGAAAGTATGTCTAACAATTCATATTTCGGCGGTATTGCAGCGGGTTTGAAGACCCTCGCTATCGGTATGAAGACTACCATGAAGGAGTACTTCACACCAAAGAGCACAGAGCAGTATCCTGAGAACCGCAAGACTACACTCCACGTATCTCCACGTTTCCGTGGTCGCCTGGTCTTCGTTCGTGATGAGAACGAGGCTTACAAGTGTGTGGGTTGTACATTGTGTGAGAAGTCATGCCCTAACGATACCATCAAGATTGTAACCGAGATGGTGGAGGATCCAGAGACAGGCAAGAAGAAGCGCAAGCTGGTAGATTACCAGTACGACTTGGGCGACTGCATGTTCTGCGAGCTCTGTGTGAACGCATGTAACTTCGGTGCAATCAAGTTTGTCAACGATTTCGAGAATGCAGTCTTCGACCGCAACAAGTTGGTGATGCACCTTGACAAGGAGGTTTATAAGGGCGGTAGCCTTCCAAACCTCATCGAGGGTGGTGCCCCATTGGAAATCGGTAAGTTTAACACCAAGACTAAGTAAGGAGGACTTTAGACAATGATAACAGCAAATTTATTTATGTTCGTCATCTTGGCAGTAGTCATCCTTGGCTCAGCCATCATGTGCGTGTTCACCAAGCGCATCATGCGTGCGGCAACCTTCCTGTTGTTCGTACTCTTCGGTGTAGCAGGCATGTTCTTCCTGCTCGACTATACTTATCTGGGTGCAGCTCAGATTTCTGTATATGCCGGTGGTATCACCATGCTTTATGTCTTCGCTATCCAGTTGGTATCAAAGCGTACTCTCCAGGGTCTTTTGGAGCATGTCAAGGGTAGCAAGATTGTAGGTCGCGCACTCGTCTGCCTCGTTGGTTTCGTAACCTTGGCAGTCGTCGTGTTGAAGAATCACTTTATTGATATGGCTGCAACCGTAGCCGACACCGAGGTGCCAATGGACCAGGTAGGTTCTGCACTGGTAGGTGCTGACAAGTATGGCTATGTATTGCCATTCGAGTTTATCTCTGTATTCCTGTTGGCATGTATCATCGGTGGTATCTTAATCGCAAGAAAGGAGGATAAGAAATGATTCCAGTACAATATTTCTTCGTGCTCTCAGCACTCTTGTTCTTCATCGGAGTCTATGGCTTCTGTACACGCCGTAACCTCGTTGCCATGCTCATCTCCATCGAGCTTGTATTGAATGCAGCCGACCTGAACTTCGCTGTGTTCAACCGCATCCTCTTCCCAGGACAGTTGGAAGGTTTCTTCTTCACATTGTTCTCTATCGGAGTAGCAGCAGCCGAGACAGCCGTAGCGCTCGCTATTATTATCAACGTTTACCGCAACTATCACAGTGACCAGGTGAACAGTATTGAAAACATGAAATTCTAAAAGACAATGGAATACAATTATGCATTTTTGATACTTCTTCTGCCATTCCTGAGCTTCCTGGTTCTGGGACTTGTGGGTATGAAGATGAAAAGACCGGTAGCAGCACTCATCGGTACCGTATTGATGGGCTGTGTATTCGCGATGTCTGTCTATACAGCATACGAGTACTTCTTTGCAGTGGGTCGTGATGCCTCAACAGGTATGTACCCAACTGTTACCGTATTTAATTTCACATGGTTGAAGTTTACTGAGTTGCTCACCTTCAACATCGGTTTCCGTCTGAGCCCAATCTCTGTATTGATGCTCATCGTGATTACCACCGTCAGCTTCATGGTTCACATCTACAGCTTCGGCTATATGGCAGAGCGTGATGAGAACTACAAGGTTGAGGAATACGAGAAGGGTATGCAGCGTTTCTACGCTTACCTGAGCCTCTTCACCATGTCAATGTTGGGCCTGGTAGTAGCTACCAACATCTTCCAGATGTATCTGTTCTGGGAGTTGGTGGGTGTTTGCTCATACCTGCTCATCGGTTTCTACTATCCAAAGCATGCTGCAGTTCATGCCAGCAAGAAGGCGTTCATCGTAACCCGTTTCGCTGACCTCTTCTTCCTCATCGGTATCCTGTTCTACAGCTTCTATGTAGGAACCTTCAACTATGACTTGAATGCTCAGCCAGAGCTCAACTCTGCTTTGGCAGGTGCAGCTTGGGTAATGCCAACAGCTTTGTTCCTCATGTTCATCGGTGGTGCCGGTAAGAGTGCGATGTTCCCATTGCACATTTGGTTGCCAGATGCGATGGAGGGTCCAACACCTGTTTCTGCGTTGATCCACGCCGCTACCATGGTTGTAGCAGGTGTTTATCAGGTAGCCAGCCTCTTCCCAATCTGGGTACAGTATGCTCCTGAGGCTTTGCACTATGTAGCTTACATTGCAGCCTTCACCGCATTCTATGCAGCAGCTGTAGCTTGCTGCCAGCGTGATATCAAGCGTGGTCTGGCTTTCTCTACTATCTCTCAGATTGCCTACATGCTCGTAGCTCTCGGCGTTTGCTTCGCTGTAGATAACCACCATGGTGGTTTGGGTTACATGGCTGGTATCTTCCACCTGTTTACCCACGCTATGTTCAAGGCGTTGCTCTTCCTCTGCTCTGGTGCTATCATCGTCATCATCGGCAGCAACTTCAAGGATTACATGGGCGGTCTGCACAAGTATATGCCTATTACCAACATCTGCTTCCTCATCGGTTGCTTGGCGATTGCAGGTATTCCTCCATTCGCAGGTTTCTGGTCAAAGGATGAGATTATCTCAGCTTGCTTCCAGTTCTCTCCATTTATGGGCTGGTTCATGACAGTGGTTGCCGGTATGACTGCATTCTACATGTTCCGTCTCTACTATGTAATCTTCTGGGGACAGAGCTACTATGAGCTTGATCCTGAGAACCGTCGCAAGCCACAGGAGGTTCCTTTCGTGATGTGGGGTCCATTGGTATTCCTCGCCATCATCTCTTGCCTCTGTGGTTTGATTCCATTCGGTCACTTCGTTTCTGCTACAGGTCAGAGCTACGATATCCATATCGACATGAGTGTGGCAACAACCTCTGTTATCGTTGCTATCATCGGTATCGGTCTGGCTACTTACATGTATGCTCCTAAGAAGACTCCATTGGCAGACGCTTTGGCTAAGAAGATGCCTAAGTTGCACAAGGCAGCGTTGAACCGTTTCTATATCGACGATGCTTGGCAGTTCTTCACCCACAAGATTGTCTTCGGTTGCTTCTCAAAGCCAATCGCATGGTTCGACCGTCGTGTTATCGATGGTACCTTCAACTTCATGGCTTGGGGTACACAGGAGGCAGGTGAAACTATCCGCCCATGGCAGAGTGGTGATGTTCGCAGCTATGCTATCTGGTTCCTCACCGGTACCGTGGCATTGACATTGTGCCTGCTCGCACTTCTTTAATGAAAGTCTCACAATTAAGTAAATAGAAAAGAAATGAATTTAAGTATATTCGTCATAGTACCACTCCTGATGTTGCTCGGCCTCTGGTTGGCACGCAACGACAAGCAGGTTCGTGGTGTGATGGTAGCAGGTGCCAGCGTATTGCTCGGTCTCTCCATCTATTTGGTGTTTGCATTTCTCGAAGCTCGTGAGACAATGCCAGCCGACCAAGCTCCGATGCTCTTCACCTACTGTGTGCCTTGGTTTGAACCATTGCACATCAACTATTCACTCGGTGTGGATGGTATTTCAGTGGTGATGATTCTCCTGACTTCTATCATCGTGTTCACCGGTACATTTGCTTCCTGGCAGATGGAACCAATGAAGAAGGAATACTTCCTCTGGTTCACGCTCCTGAGCATCGGTGTATATGGCTTCTTCATCTCTATCGACATGTTTACCATGTTCATGTTCTATGAGGTTGCGCTGATTCCTATGTACCTCCTCATCGGTGTATGGGGTAGTGGTGCAAAGGAGTATTCAGCCATGAAGTTGACTTTGATGTTGATGGGTGGTTCAGCCCTTTTGGTTATCGGTATCCTGGGAATCTACTTCTACAGTGGTGCTCAGACCTTCGAAATCCTCGATATCGCTCACCACACCAATGGTGCTCATGCGATTCCAGAGAGTGTGCAGAACGTGTTCTTCCCATTGCTCTTCATCGGTTTCGGTATCCTCGGTGCGCTGTTCCCATTCCACACATGGTCTCCTGATGGTCACGCCAGTGCGCCAACAGCCGTATCTATGTTGCACGCCGGTGTATTGATGAAGCTTGGTGGTTACGGTTGCTTCCGTATCGCCATGTTCCTCTTGCCAGCTGCTACTCACGGCTTCTGGATCAAGGTGTTCCTCGTACTGACTACTATCTCTATCGTATATGGTGCTTTGTCAGCATGTGTACAGACCGACTTGAAGTACATCAACGCTTACTCATCAGTTTCTCACTGTGGTATGGTGCTCTTCGCTCTCTGTATGATGACCGAGACTGCTGCTACTGGTGCAATCCTCCAGATGTTGTCTCACGGTTTGATGACCGCCCTCTTCTTCGCCGTTATCGGTATGATTTATCATCAGGCTGGTACACGTGACGTACGTTATCTGGGTGGTTTGATGAAGATTATTCCATTCCTCTCTGTAGGTTATGCAGTAGCTGGTTTGGCTAACCTCGGTTTGCCAGGTTTCTCAGGTTTCGTAGCCGAGATGACCATCTTCGTGGGTTCTTTCCAAAATGCAGATACATTCCATCGCGTATGTACCATCATCGCATGTACCTCAATCGTTGTAACAGCGGTTTACATCTTGCGTTGTGTAGGTAAGATCCTTTATCAGAAGGTTCCTAATCCAAAGTTGGAGAAGCTTCACGATGCTACCTGGGACGAGCGTATCGCTGTAGCAGGTCTTATCGCCTGCGTTGCAGGTCTCGGTATGTTCCCACTCTGGGCAGAGGAGATTATCATGGACGCTGTCGGTCCTATCTTTAGTGTAATCATGTAATAAATATCAGAAGAAATGAATTACAGTCAATTTTTAAATATGATTCCAGAAGCTACCCTGATGGTAGTTCTGTTGATCACTTTCATTGCTGACTTCTGCAGTTCCAAGAGCGCAGACCGTAAGTGGTTCAATCCTCTGGTATGTCTCTTGATGGTGGCTCACATTGCCATCAATATCTTCCCAACAGAAGCCACAGAGGCATTTGGTGGCATGTACACAACAGGTCCTGCTGCCGGTGTTTTGAAGACTATCCTGGCACTGGGTACCCTCATCGTAATGGTACAGGCTAAGGAGTGGTTGAGCCGCAAGGACACAGCCTTCAAGGAGGGTGAGTTCTATATGCTGATTATCTCTACCTTGCTCGGTATGAACATGATGGTTAGTGCCAACCACTTCCTCCTGTTCTTCCTCGGTCTCGAAATGGCATCTGTGCCAATGGCTTGCTTGGTAGCATTCGATAAGTACCGTCACAATTCTGCTGAGGCAGGAGCTAAGTTCATCCTTACTGCTACTTTCTCAAGTGGCGTGATGATCTACGGTATCTCTCTGCTCTATGCTGCTTGTGGTACTTTGTACTTCGATGATATCGCAAAGGTTATCTCTGCATCACCATTGACCATCGCCGGTATGGTATTCTTCTTCAGTGGTCTCGGTTTCAAGATTTCCTTGGTTCCTTTCCACTTCTGGACAGCCGATTCATACCAGGGTGCACCAACTACTGTTACAGGTTATCTGTCAGTAGTATCTAAGGGTGCTGCAGCGTTTACTCTCTGCGCTATCCTCATGAAGGTGTTCCAGCCAATGGTAGAGTACTGGACCGTGTTGCTTTACATCGTGATTGTACTTTCTATCACTATCGCCAACCTGTTTGCCATCCGTCAGAGCGACCTGAAGCGTTTCATGGCATTCTCTTCTATCTCTCAGGCAGGTTACATCATGTTGGCTGTGGTAGGTAACTCAGCGATGAGCGTGAGCGCCCTGACTTATTATGTATTGATTTACGTAGTAGCCAACCTGAGCGTCTTCACCATCATCTCATCTATTGAGGAGCACAATGACGGTACAGTTCAGATGGACAGCTACAATGGTTTGTACAAGACTAACCCACGCCTGGCATTCCTGATGACCTTGGCATTGTTCTCATTGGGTGGTATTCCTCCATTCGCCGGTATGTTCTCGAAGTTCTTCGTGTTCATGGCAGCAGTTGGTACACACGACATCCACACCACATTGGGAGCCTGGGCATACGGCGTAGTATTCATCGCGTTGGTAAACACAGTTATCAGCTTGTACTACTATCTGCTCATCGTGAAGGCTATGTTTATCAAGCACAGCGATAATCCGCTTCCTACTTTCCAGAGCGCATGCTCAACCAAGTTGGCGCTTGCAATCTGCACCGTAGGTATCGTAGCATTCGGTATTTGCTCATTCGTCTTCGACTGGATTTCAGTTGCAGTGAATGCGTAAATCATCAATAATTTATAAAAATCCCAGCAATCGGTAAAAGATTGCTGGGATTTTTTTTGGTATTGTCTGAATTTTGCAGTAATTTTGCACCCCGAAAGAGGCATGGTGCCTCAAGTAATCAATAATAAATATTAATTAATCAATCAATATAAAAAGGATGGATAAGTTACCAATGAATGATGTTCCGATGCTCGTAAGCGCCATCAACTTCCTGCTTCGTGACCACGAGTTTGAAACACTCGATGAGATTTGTAATCACTTCAATGTGAACCGTGCGGCATTAGAAGCCAAAATGGCTACCCAAGGATTTGAGTGGTCAGAGCAACAGAAGAAATTCTGGTAAAGAGCACGCTTTCAACTATAAATAGTGCCCTGTAAACTATAAATTATAAACTGTCAACTATTAGTAGTAAATTATAAATTAATTATGACTCCTCCTCGACCCTTGTGGAAGTCTGTACAAGACTATGTTTTGATTGCGATAGGTATGATATCCTACGCTATTGGATGGAACGTGTTCCTCTTGCCAACCAATGTAACAGCAAGCGGACTTCCTGGTATCTCCAGTATTATCTATTGGGCAACCGGTTGCCCTGTGCAAATTCCGTATTTTATCGTCAACGCCACCTTATTAATATGTGCGTTCAAGATTTTGGGAGCAAAGTTCTGTGTCAAGACTGTTTATGCCGTTATAGTGGTAACCATCCTGACCTCTTTCTTCTCCAGCCGTTTAGGTGATGTTCATCTTTTGGAAAACCAACCTTTATGGGCTGCTTTCCTGGGTGCCGTTTTCTGTGGCTGCGGAATCGGACTCGGTTTCTCGGTTGGTGGAAGTACGGGTGGTACGGATATCATCGCAGCCATCGTCAACAAGTATCGCGACATTTCTCTTGGTAGAGTGATTATGATATGCGACATCTTCATCATCAGTTCCAGCTATCTGGTGGTACACGATTGGGAGAAGGTGTTATATGGTTATGTAGTTCTTTGCGTTCAGGCATTCTGCATCGACCAGGTGGTAAACAGCAGAAGACGAAGCGTACAGTTCTTTATCATTTCACAGAAGTATGAGGAGATAGGCAAGCGCATCAATGTAGATGCTGATAGGGGAGTAACGGTGGTGAATGCCAGCGGTTTTTATTCCGGTCAGGATGTGAAGATGCTTTTCGTGTTAGCCAAGCAGCGTCAGGCTCCAGCTATCTTCCGTCTTATCAGCGAGATAGATCCGCATGCCTTTGTTAGTCAGAGTGCCGTTATCGGTGTGTATGGTGAAGGTTTTGACAAGATTAAATATAAAAGCAAAAAAGAGCACGGAGTTTAATATTCCGTGCTTTTTTGTGCATCAGGAAAAGTCAGGTGATGGTACATGCCAGTAATCCGAAAAAGTGAGGGTGTGTCATAAGTCTGAATAATAGTTGGCGCATAACAGTTGACCACCGCATGCACAACAGCTGTTGTGCATGCGCATATCAGCTGTTATGCAAGCGCACAACAGCTGTTGTGCGGCCGAAGATACTGACTGTCTCAACAACATATCCTATCTCTCCCAACAACATATCCTATCTCATCCAACAACAAGAAGAGGGTGAACCATAAACTTATGACACACCCTCACTTTACCAAAAGAGCATGTCTGGGTTCGGTAAGTCCAGTGGAAGGGTAGTGACTACAAATATAGTACGATTCTTTTTCTTGTGTCTATAAAATTAGGAACAAATAATAAGGTGTGTCTACTATTTCTGTTTTATGAAATTGATAGTGTCTACCTTTCTAGTTTATAAAGTAAAAAAGTGTCTACTGAAATCAGGAAAAGTCAATCTGTTTCTTTGCAGCCTTGTTGCTGAAATAAAATTAATCTGCGTTTTATTAGAATAAAGATGCTTTAGTTTCAAAAATAATCCGTATCTTTGCAGTCGTATTCTTCCCGATAGTAGTTCTTGAATGCTTAATCTGGTAGAATGAAATTTAGAAAGAGCGGACATTTGGGATGCTCATAATTTAATAATGGAGGATTGGATATGAATAAATTAACAAGAGAAGAGGCGCTTAGACGTTGGAAATCTGCCAAGGCCACAAAGATAGCCATGGTTGACAAGATGCAGAAGATGCTTTATGAAGACTACAAATTACGTACAGGCGAGGAGCCTGTGAGATTTAATGTCTTGTAATGAAAGAATTTGCGACATCTTTATAATCCATTTCATGTTGTTTTTATATTACCATCAATAAATGCAGTAAAGCCTTAAAGCCGCCCTTGTTCTTTTCTTCTTTGAATACTTTAAGAACTTTCTCCTTGATGATATAGTCCTTTAATTTATCTCGATAAGTAGGATGGGAGAGTAATATCCAAAGTTCCTGATCGATGTAGGCATATTGGGTATTCCTGTCTAGCCATGCTCTTGAAGGAGACTCTGTTTTTACTTCAGCATTAGTCCAAGCCAAATGCCAGAACTTATCCGATTTCAAGAAGTAATAAGGATAAAATAATGGAGTAAGGTTTTCCTGTTGAGCCCTTAAAAAATACTTCCCGAAAACACCTTGGTATATAGGTGCAATCTCTTCATAAGTGAACTGGTTGTCCGGCTTTCCGTTTTTTATCAGTTTGATGATAGATAGGATAAGTGCAGGCTTAGCGATGATACGTGTATGGTTGTTCCTGTTGGTGCCTTGTAGCATCTTGTCGATGAGTCCGCAATAGTATTCAAAGGCCTCATCATAATTGAAGAATCTGAGATATGTAGTCATAATCTACTGTATTTTTATGGGTTTAGCGTCATTTTCTGCAAAAATACAAAAATAATCTAAGATTAGCGCACGTATTTCAGAAATAATTATTATTTTTGCAATTACATTCTACCGCAGAAAGCCCGAAGGGCTGAGCGGGTGGGTGTGACTTATATAAAATAGAGCGTTTGCTAACGTTCGTCTACGACTACTCGTAAACTTCGCAACTTTACCTTTAGTTGGACGTAGATGTGACAATGGTGAATGTTCACGGTGGGTGTATTGTATCCTGCTGCGAATTGTCGTATACATACCATAACAATATGTTAGGGTATCGTGTATGACTAATAGTTCGTATTTGGAATCATTATATACCATAACGTGGGCTTTCTGCATTGTCCGTCTCTTTCAACTAGGGCAATGCGAAGGCCTTCGAGTGGTGGGATGGGCAAGGAGAATCCCACGTTTCCGTTTTATAGAGGTCTAACAGAATACTAATACAACTCACGATACCGGGATTCTATCGCTTTGAAGAAGATAGATGTACAATAAATATACACTCTCTGGACATGAATCTTTTCCTTGCAAAACCTTATGGCTCACCAAGGGATATAACTTTATGAAAGATGGAGGAAACTTCAATGCTTCTGATGCTGTAATAGCTTTGGGAGTAGGAAAAAACATGGTTTCTTCTATCCGATATTGGCTCAAGGTGTTTGGAATTTCCAATCAGGATGAGCCAAGCAGAATAGCAGATTATTTATTCGATGAATCAGAAGGCGTAGATAAGTACATTGAAAGTTTAGGCACTTTATGGTTGCTTCACTACCTTCTGGTAAGTTTGAAAGAGGCAACGCTTTATCATATTACTTTTGTGCAATTCCAAAAAGAACGCAAGGTCTTTGAGAGGGAACAATTGGTGAACTTTGTGAAAAGACTGATGATAGAGGATGGAAAGGATAAAATCTTTAATGTGAATACCACCAAGAAAGATGTGGGTGTGCTGTTGCAGAACTATGCCCAACCTTATAAGGCCAAGTCGTTTGAGGATTATTCTTCTCTTTTGATTGATTTGGATCTGATAAGAACTGAAGATAATGGTAAGACGTTCGCCTTCAATGTCGAAGGTAAGCGCAGGGTTCCGATGGAGATTTTTTTATATGCCATTCTTCAGGAAAAAGGTAAGGATAAGTCTGTATCATACGATACATTGCAGGAAATAGGCTTGATGTTCTGCATGACAGATGCTGAGGTCATTGATATGGCCCAGTCTATCGGTGAGCATTATTCAGAGTATGTCCAGTATAGTGATAATGCAGGTATCCGTCAGCTATTGTTTAAGGAAGGTTCTTCTTTGAAGGACATTGATGTTTTAGATAAGTATTATAAGAATGCGACAGTTTAGTTTATCAGCAAACATAGAGGAAGGCTTTGCTAGTGAGGCCAAATATATCGTAACTCCTAATGTTCGTCAGGTGGCAGAGGGTATTGTGAATGGATTCCGATCGGGAGTTCATTCTTATACCATCATTGGCTCTTATGGAACAGGTAAGTCTAGTTTCTTATTGGCTTTGGAAAGAGACTTGATGGGAGGTAAGCAATATGATTTGTTGAATCCTTCTGAACTTTCAGAGAAGAAGAAGTTTGAAGTTCTTAAAATTGTTGGCGACTATAAGGAACTGTCTGTTTTGTTGAGTCAAAAACTCTCTGTTGATGGCACTGCTGATAGCATTCTGGATGAACTCAAAACCAAGTATAACAAACTGAAGAGCCGGGGAAAATTCCTGGTTATCTTCATTGATGAGTTTGGCAAGGTGCTGGAGCATGCTGCCAAGAATAATCCGGAGCGTGAACTTTACTTCATGCAGAAATTGGCTGAGTTCGTGAATGTGCCATCCAGAAATATTCTTCTTCTGACTACGCTTCATCAGAATTTCAACGCTTACTCCCGTAAGTTGAATGAAGTACAGAAAGAAGAGTGGACGAAAGTAAAGGGGCGTTTTCAGGAGTTGGTATTCGTAGAACCGATAGAACAACTTCTCTATCTGGCTTCTACGCAGATTGATGCCAGTAGAACCATGCAAAATGATGATTCTGTAATTGATTCATTGGCTTCGTTGGCAAAGAAAACTGGCTTTGTGTCTCAAAACTTTTCTGAAGCAACTGCGCTGGCATTGGCTCCGCTGGAACCATTTGCTGCATACGTCATTACACAGGCCATTCAGAGATATGGACAGAATGAGCGTTCTTTGTTTTCGTTCTTGAATGCAAGGGGACGTAACTCTTTGTCTGAATATGAGGGAAAGATATATCAGCTTCAGTGCTGCTATGATTATATCTACTATAATTTCTACTCTTACCTGAAGGAGGCGAATGCCGACTCCATGCAATGGAGTTCGATGCAGGTTGCCATCGAGAGAGTGGAAGGTCAACTATGGGAAACCAAGACAGACCTTGTAGATGCCATCAAACTGGTGAAAGCAATCGGATTACTGAATCTTTTCGGCAATGCTTCATTTAAGATGAACCGTGAAGATACTGCCCTGTATGCCAAGACTGCTTTGAATATAGAAAACCCAACGGGGCTTTTAAAGAAGTTGGAGCAATTTAAGATTATCCGATATGCCAGCTATAAGTTCCGCTACATTCTTTTTGATGGCACGGATATCAATATAGAAGATGAAATCCGCAAGGCTGGTTTGGTGGTTAGCCGTCCTGTAAACTTTGTGGATGATATCAGAAACTATTGTTTCAAGAAGGTGGCTCCTGTCAAGGCTTGCTATTTCCAGAAAGGTACTCCAAGATACTTTGAGTATGAAGTGCTGGGTGAAGGAGTGGACAAGACTCCAACCGGTGATACTGATGGATTTATTCAGTTGATCTTCTCTTCCCGTAAGAAAGTGTTGAAAGAGATTTGCGAGCTGAGTGAAAAGAGTGAGAATGCCATTATCTTTGTTTGTTTCAGAAATACAGACGAGTTGGTGTCTCACCTCTATTTGATAGAAAAGTACAAATATATTTTGAGTAAGGTGTTGTTAGATAAATCTGATAAGGTTGCTATCAACGAAATCAACAATCTGATGGAGTATGAGAAAGTGGTTCTCAATAAATCTATCAGTAATAGCTTGTTTGCATATAATGGAGATGTAACTTGGATTTTCAAGGGCGAGGAAAGAGAGGTTTGCTCCTTAAAAGACTTCAACCAGTTGCTGTCAGTGGTATGCGATGAGATTTATTCTCAGACTCCAGTGTTGAACAATGAATTGTTCAACAAGCATAAGTTGAGTGGTTCTATCTCTAGTGCGAAAGGTAAGTACCTGGCTGCATTGCTGAATCAGAGCAATGAACAAGACTTAGGATTCCCGGGCGACAAGTTCCCACCGGAGAAAACCATCTATTATTCTCTCTTGAAGAGTACTGGACTTCATGTGAATGGAGAGTTTGCTGATGTGCCATCCAATGAAGGAATCATGCCTTTGTGGGATGCATGTGAGGAATTTCTGAAATCTACAACTTTCAAGCCTCGTAAGATTTCTGAGCTGATTAAGAAGTTGTCAGTAAAACCATATAAGCTGAAGCAGGGATTCTTGGATTTCTGGATTCCTACCTATTTATATATAAAGAAGCAGGATTTCTCTCTGTATGGAACCAATGGAGCATATATCCCAAATATTAACATGGAGTTCTTCGAGTTATTGCAGAAGCATCCGGGAGAATATCTGGTCAAGGCATTCGACGTGACAGGTGTGAAGGTGCAGATTTTCAATCAGTATCGTAAGTTCCTGAATGTTGAAGCCATGGGAAGTATCAAGAGCGATGATTTCATAGAAACCATCAAGCCATTCTTTTTCTTCTATAACAAGAGATTGAATGATTATGCCAAGCATACCCGTAAGTTCAACCATGAGCAGACGGTAAGATTCCGTGATACTTTGGCTAGGGCAAAGGACCCGGAGAAGACTTTCTTCGAGGATTTGCCAGAGGCTCTGGGCTACGATAAGGAAGCTTTGCAGAATCCGGATAAGGTACAGGAGTTCTGTTATGTCATCAATCGGGCTGTGAAGGAACTTCGTTCTTGTTATTCTGATATGATAGACCGTGTGGAAGGTCGCTTGTTGGAAACATTGGGCATCGAGTCATACGATTATTCTGAATATGTGGTAGAGATCAGAAAGCGTTTGGCTCATGTTAAGGAATATCTCCTGACAGATAGACTGAAGGAATTCTATCAGCATGTGATGGCTGAGTTTGATAACCGCAATGAGTGGTACCAGTCTATTTGCTATACGGCATTGGAGCAGCCATTAGAGCGATTGCGCGACGAGCAAGAAGAAAAACTGATTGACAGTTTGCTTATGCTCTTCCATGAATGTGAGAAATATTCTGATATATCCAAGGTGGCAGAAGATGAATCGGATGAGATTTATTCGTTGGATTTGGTTTCAACGAAGGGCAGCAATATCCATTCCCAGACTTTCAGATTGCCAGAAAGCGAGATGCAGAAGGCTGAGGAATTGGAAAAGAGCATCGACAAGCTACTTGATGGCATAGGAAATGACAATGTATCGGTATGTACTTTGTTGAAAATATTGAATAAGAAGCTGGGTAAGTAGCCGCTTCCTTAAAAATGAATAGAGCAAAATGAAAGTAAGAAATATTTTAGGAATATCTGGCGGAAAGGACAGTGCGGCTTTGGCCATCTATCTCAAGCAGAAATACCCAAACTTAAAGATTGAGTATTATAATTCTGATACTGGCTGTGAATTGGCTGAGACGGAATTGCTGATTGATAGATTGAGCGCTTATCTGGGAAACATTAAAAGACTTAGGGCTGCTGAAGACAGTCCTGAGCCTACGCCTTTTGAGCATTTCCTAAAGGCTGCAGGTGGATTCCTGCCATCGCCACAAGCTCGATGGTGTACCAAGAAGATGAAACTTGATGAGTTTGAAAGATATGTAGGTGATGACTATGCTGTATCATACGTTGGTATTCGAGGTGATGAAGACCGTGACGGTTATGTGTCTTCAAAACCTAATATTCAGTCTGTCTTTCCTTTCAGAAGAAATATCTGGAGCGTGGATGTCATCAATAAGTTCTTGCACAAAGAAAACCAGGAGCAGATTATTGACATCTACGATAAGTTGTGCCCTGAGGGATTGATGAAGGAAGACTTGATGGATGTGTTGAAGAAAACGATTACCAAGCAATTCTACTATTCCAAAAAGCTGAATGCATTGTTGGATATAGACGTGAAGATGTTTAACCATGCCGTCTTTGAATACTTGAAGACTACGGATTATCCTGTTGGTCATCTGGATTCATTCCCTTTGATAGATAACGACGAGGTGCTTGTAAAGGAAGACATCTTCAGACTGCTGAGGGATAGTGGAGTAGGAGTACCATCTTATTATGAGGAAATTCCTTTCGAGGTGGATGGTAAGACGGGAACCTATTGCAGAAGCCGAAGCGGCTGTTATTTCTGCTTCTTCCAGCAGAAGATAGAATGGATCTGGCTCTATGAGCAGCATCCTGACTTATACGAAAAGGCTATGTCGTTTGAGAAGGATGGTTATACTTGGATTCAGAATGAGAGTCTGGCAGACTTGATAAAGCCGGAGCGTATTCGCCAGGTGAAACTGGATATCATCAAGCGACAGGAAACAAACAAAAATAAGAACAAAGGCACTAGTCTTGCCGAACTCTTCGGTGATGAATATGTTTGTGCCAACTGTTTTATTTAAGACTTTATAACTAGAATATAATCGGAGGGACGTCTATGTTGAAAGATGTAGAATGGGCAAAGGATGGAACCTATATACCTGGAGAAGAGTTTTCTCCAGAAAGGTTCTTTAATGATGGATTGAAGAACAGTTGCAGTTTCGACCTGCAACTAGGCTATTTCAGTTCTGCCACTATTAGTGTATTGGCAGAAGGCTTTGCTACGTTTATAGCAAATGGCGGGGTTATGCGTCTTATCATCAACCAGATTGTTTCTGAAGAAGATAAGGAAGCTATCCAGAAAGGAGTCTTTGGTGATGTGGTAGATTGTATGGATCTGTCTGATTTCGAGTCTCTTCGAAAGACATTTGATGAGTATCAGAATCAGTTTTTCAGATGCTTGGCGTATCTGATTTCTCAAAATAGAATTCAAATCAAAATCATTAAGCCAAAGAAACATAAGGGAATAGCTCATACCAAGACAGGGCAATTCCGTGATGATGATACCATTACTTCGTTCACTGGTTCTGCCAATTTTACAATTAATGGTTTGCTTTATAACATAGAGGAAATCAAGATAGACCGAAGCGATTCTCCTGATGAGATGACTCAGAATAGAATCAAATCTCAAAGAGCAAAGTTTGAGCTTATCATGAATGAGCAGGAAAGCGATATAGAGTATCTGTCTCCAAGCCAGTTGGAGACGGCAGTATCGTCATGTTATCAAGACACGGCCATAGAAGAACTGCTAGATGTAGAAAAAAAGTTGGACAGAATTCGCCAGGAACGAAAAGCTCAAAAGGCAATTATGGGTGGAGATATGGTTAGGGAGGACATTTGTCCGGAAGAGATAACTCCACGTTTTCCATATCCATCAGGTCCTAGAGAATACCAGCAGCAGGCTTTTGAAAACTGGAAAAACAATAAGCAGAAAGGTCTGTTTGCCATGGCCACAGGAACGGGTAAGACAATCACCTCGCTGAATTGCTTGTTGGAGATTTATAAGCGCAATGGATACTATAAGGCGATAATTCTGGTACCAACGATTACTTTGGTAAATCAGTGGGAGCAAGAATGTCATAAGTTTAATTTTATGAATGTCATAAAGGTTTATTCTAAGAATCCTTTATGGAAAGAGGATGTTGAGTCGATTCATTTTAATGAGGAATATCGTTTGAAGAATGAGCGTGAGACCTCTTATGTGATTATATCTACTTATGCATCTTATACTCGTGAAAAAGTATTTAATACATTGAATGGCTTCAGCAAAAAACAGTTGTTGGTGATTGCTGATGAATGCCATAATATGGCTTCAGGCAGTATGTTGAAACGATTAGCCTATATTCCTTATCTGCGTAGAATAGGCTTGTCGGCGACACCAGATCGTCAATACGATGATGAAGGTAACAGGAACTTGCGTAAATTCTTTGGTGCAGAGAATCATTATACTTATGAGTATAGTATGGAAGAAGCTATCAGAAAAGGTGTGCTTTGTAAGTATCTGTATTATCCACATATAGTACGGCTGACTACGGAAGAACTGGAAGCTTATGTCGAGTTATCTGAAAGAATAGCTAAGTATTTCAATGATGATACCTGCTCTTTTGCAAAAATGGATGAGGGACTTAAAATGCTCTTGTTGGCAAGAAAGCGAATTGTTCATAAGGCTGCAAACAAACTTAAAGCTTTTGAGGACATCATCAAGAAGCGGTATCAAGAAAAAGGAAATTTGAAATATTCTCTGATATATGTCCCTGAAGGAAATGAACCTAATTATCTTGAAGTTGAAGATGATACGCTTAATCAAGATGAGGATTCTGAGCATCTTATAGATTTATATACAAAGTCGATATTGAAGTTGGATGATAAAATAACGGTGCGTAAGTTTGTCTCAGGGCAAAAGGATAGAGAGGAAATTCTTGAAGATTTTGCCAGTGGTAAACTTCAAGTGCTGACTTCTATGAAATGTTTGGATGAGGGTGTTGATGTTCCAAGAAGTGAATTGGCAATCTTTTGTTCAAGTACAGGAAATCCACGTCAGTTCATTCAGCGACGAGGACGTGTGTTGAGAACACATCCTAAGAAGAAGATGGCGGTGTTGCATGATTTGGTAGTTGCTCCTGAGATTAACCCAAATAGTAGTAGTTATCGAATGGAGCGTGCCATGCTGAAGAGTGAGCTTATTAGAGTGAACAACTTCGCATTGCTATCAGAGAATCCTTCTTACTCAGAATTGGAACTGAGAGAGGTGATGGAACATTATGGTTTGAATTTATATGATAATGATAATATACAATGACAAATAAAGAAAGAATGCTTCACATGGTTCTTGATGACACAAAGTTGCAAGAACTCTATGATTACGACCAGTCTGAATATGAGGACTTATATACAGCCTTGAATTCAGATAATGTGGTTGTGGCTTCTGTTGCTCGCATCATAAAGGAGCTTGATGGTTCTACTGATGAGAGTGTTCAGAAGAAAGTGTATAAAACAATATTTTCTTATATTAATGATAACTTATTGATATGATTATAAAGAAGATAGAAATAGAGAATTTTCGAAGCTATTACAAGTCCAATGTTTTTGAACTTGTAAATAGTCTTAACCTCATCATTGGTTCTAATGGTGATGGTAAGACTACGTTTTATGAAGCTTTAGAGTGGTTGTTCCGAACTGATGGGACTTCAAAGGCTGATACAAAGTTGATTTCCAAGAAGAGAAGTGAAGAACTTTTTGCAGATGAATCAGCCGATGTTCGTGTGGCAATGACATACGAACACAAAGGGTATGTCAAGACTTTGGAAAAAAGTTTTCATTTTACGAAGTCTTATGATGGTGAAATTACGACTTCTAATTTTTCTTTTGATTTAATAGAAGAAAACGGGAGTGAAAGAATGCGACGCGATGGCTTAAAATTTGATTATGATTTGCCTTCCGAGATTCGCAAATACACTATGTTTAAAGGGGAAAGTGATCTTGATGTATTTCAAAGTTCAAATGCATTAAAGATGTTAGTTGAGACCTTCAGCGATGTCAAGGATTTTGAGGCATACTTCTCTTTTATGGAATACTCTACAAAAATGGCAGAGCAGGCACAAACAAATGCTCAGAAATCTGATCGTAAAAATAGTGAGAAGATTGCTCAGCTCAAGCGTACTATAGAGCAAGAAAGTAGTACATTGGAAGACATAGAAAATGAAATTAGAAATAAGGAAGATGAGGCTTCTAATTTCGCTGGTTTATTAAAAAGTATTGAGCAAAGCAAAGAAGCTTCAAAGTTGCTTGTTAATGTCAATAGACGTATAGACACTTTAACTAATAAACGTGCGCAAGTTCAAGCTTCTATTAAAGAAGATTATACAATCAATCTTCTGGATGATATGTGGATACTTATGGGCTTTGAGGATATTGCTGAGGAATATTCTCAAAAGATTAGTGCGGTCGATAAAAAACGAAGAAAATTAGAGAATGATTATTTGCAGACTGCTGGTGCGGAAAAAATAATCAAGAAAATGCAAAAGGAAACTTCTTTTGTACCATTGCCTGTGCACATTCCTGGTCAAAAAATAATGCAGGAAATGCTCGACGAAGAAGTTTGTAAAATTTGTGGGCGTCCAGCTAAAATGCATAGTGAACCATGGAATTATATGCTTCAGCGTTTAGAGGAATACAAGAATTCTTTAAAGGTCGATGAAGATGAGGAGGTAAAACCATATTATCAGAATGAATATATCGTTGAGTTACAAAAGCGAGATACGATTCTAAATGATAATCTTGCTGGAATTACCAAACTTCGTCATCATATACAAAAGGTGATTTCTAACAATAATCGTTTGCATGATGAAGTCAAGAAAATAGACGCAAATTTGAATAATGAAATTGAAGCTAAAAAGCGTATCTTGGCACAGGCTGATGGATTAACAGAAGAGCAGCTCTTGTCTCATTTAAAGAATATTTCCAATTGGATGGATTTAAAGAATAAGGCAGTAAGCCGATTGGAGGTATTGAAGGGGCAACGCATTAAGCATCGTAAGACTCTTGAGGAGGCACAAGAAAGTTTGGGCAAATTGGCAGAAGGAACTTCTGCTGCTTTATATGCAAAGATTGCTGCACTTATTCGTCATATTTCTGCAGCATTCAAGTCTGCTAAGGAAACCAACAAGAAGCGTCTTCTTCATTCAATTGAAGATGAGGCTAATGTCTTCTTGGAAAGTTTGAATACCAATGATTTCAAGGGTACTATCCGTATTCTGGAAAAAGCTAATGGGCAAGGTGAGGCGGTTCTTATGAATAGTGATAATACAAGAATCTTCAATCCTAATACTGCTTTAAGAACAACTTACTTGATGTCGGTATTATTTGCTATTGGCAAGTTGGCCACTCAAAGAAGTGAAACGGAGTTTCCTTTGATATTCGATGCTCCAACTTCTTCTTTTACTGATGCTAAGGAGACGGAGTTCTTCAATGTGATTAGCAATTTGGATAAGCAAGTTGTTATCGTGACAAAGAGCTTCTTGAAGGAAAGCTCTGATGGCAATTTAGTCCTTGACCAGAACAAGGTTAATGAAGTTTCTGGTAGAGTGTTCCGAATAGAAAAGAAGAAGCCTTTCGATGATAAGGATCTAGCAACAATCCAAACAGTTATAACAAAAGTAAAATAACAATGGCAGAGGTTTTAAATAATATAGAGGAACTTGTTGATAAAAACGAGAAACTCATAGATATATGGGGACGTAGAAATCCCAAATTTGAAATAAAATACGAGAAGACCGTAATGAGAGCTATCTCGGATTATGGTGTTGGTGCATCTGAGAATACTAGTGCAAGAGGCAAAGTGTTTGGTTCTGGATATGAGCCTTATATCATGGCGTTTTTTATCGGTTTGTATGCAGGTAAGAAACTGCCATTATCAGAAGAAACAAAGGTCTTGGGACAGAACTTGGTCTTTTGGGGTACTGCTGAAGCACGAAAAGGGCGCAAAGCTTATCCTGCGTTGCGTTCTTATATATTTATGGCTCTTGTGGCAAAGACAGACGTAGATTGGATAGCCTTGGATAAAGGTGAAATAAAGCCTAGTACAGTTGTTTCTCAATTGATAACAACAATGGAAGAGTATGCTAATTATGGCTTCTCTGTCATGGAGGATAAATTAAAGGAAGATAAGGGATATTTCTTTTCTCATCGTTCCTTCTTGGATATGTTTTTACAGTTAACGTCCAAAAAGGTTGATGAAGAACATGATGAAGAGGAGCCAGAAGAATTATAAAGTAATATAGAAAGGGAAAATATGGACTATGTAGAGGCTTTTGAAAATTTAAAGCCGAATGAGAAATATGGCCGTAAAACTCCACATAAGGCGGTTCTTTTGCTTACCATTATAGAAATGTGTGAATCGGATGAGATTTATTCTAATGAAATTAGATGTAATCAGCAGCTGATAGATACTTTTCATAAAGTATGGAAAAGAACCCTGCCTAATGACGATTCTTTATTTGTGGATGCGTATTTCCCATTCTGGACTATGCAAAATGAAGATTTTTGGCATCTTGTTCCCTATCGTGGCAAAGAAGAGAACTTGACTCTTCTGAAAGAAAGACAAGTTAGACCTTCTGAGAGTAAAATCAAGGAATGCGTTGATTACGTGGAACTTGATGAGGATTTGTTTTTCCTTATGACTTTACCGTCAGGACGTTCTTCTTTGAAGCGTGCTTTATTGGAGAACTATTCTGCTCTTACAGAAGAGAAAATTGGTGAATTGGCGACTAGTAAAGACAATGCCATAGATAAGTCTATAGAGGCTTTGGCTGAGTATAAAAAGATTTTGTCATCTGAAAATGAACCCAAAAATAATCTTGTGGCAGAGTCGTGTGATGAGGAAAAGCAGAACCTTTTTTATGCTTTAGATGAAGATGTACAAATTCAATTAAACATTGAATACTATACTTTCCTCAAGGAACATAAGGCTGAGAGAGAAATGTTTAGATCATTATGTCCAACGGTCTTTGATTTATATGATAAACTCTTGGCTCATCCTGTAAGGCAGGAAGATATAACAAGTTCTTTGCTGTATCTTTATGAGAACTTCTTGCTGGATTTAAAAGTAAATCTTTTAGGTGTGGATGCTACGTTAAGTTTGGTAGATTGTATTGATAATGCAATCAACCAACTTCATGCTCATGAGCACCAAGAGGATGTGTTCATCTCAAATATTGGAATAGAAGATGAAACAGTAAATACGGAAAAGGCTTCCGGTGATTCAACGCCTTCTGATGATTCTGTGTTTTCTAGTGATGAAGAATCTTCTGAGGTGAATTGTAGAAGAAAGGATTTGCCATGGACCGAGAATGAAGAAGAATTACTTTTACTATGTTATGAAAAGGGAAAAAGCATAGAGGATATTGCTAATATTTTAGGGCGGCCACAGAACTCGATTATGTTACGTCTCGCCAATTTAGGAAAAATAAAGTATGATTTTTACACAAAGTGAAAATGATAAAGGTTCTAAAAATACTGAACAGGATTTGTCTTCTCTTGATTATTATGTCGAGAACATGGAGAGGCTGTGCTTTATTTTGAATAGAAATGGTGAACGTGTCTATTCTACAGATGGAAAATTTAAGATTCTGCATGGCAAGCTCTATCGTTTCAATTACAAAGATAATATTTGTTTCACCGTAAAGGATATGGTGTGTACAAATGGAGTTTGGGATAAGGGTAAGAAGACAATAGTTGCTTATATGCAAACAGATTTGTTCCCGTTATTGGATAAAACTCATTATCTGGACTATATTGAGGAACTTCAAGAAGGAAACTGCATGCAGCAAAATAAAATTCGTGTTGATGGGAAATGGTATGATTTTGATGGTCATTTTATAGGTAGAGCAACCGAACAACTCCCTGATATATTGGATAATGTTGAATGTGAAAGTATCCAGGTTCAAAATACAGGGAAAGATTTTGTGCCCAAAGCAGGTCTTGAACTTATCGCCACAAAGTTATGCTGTTCTTACGACTATCTTTGGTTGATGTCAATTGTTGATTTGGTGAATGTTAACCAACATTTGAGTGTGTTCGATTTCGATGAAATAGCATGTATGATGATAGCAGAGGCTTGGTCTCTGTTGGACAAATATCCTCATCTTAAGACGAATAACGAGTCTTTGGTTGAGTGTATTGAGTTCTTGATCAATGAATCTGAGTATAATATGGAACAAAAGTTAGGTTGGCCTACTCCAAGATTCGAAGTGTTTAGTGCTATCAAAGACTATCCAATGAGTGGTATTTTTGAGGATTTAGTAGATGAGCTTGTTGAGGAATCTCCTGCTAATGTTTTAAGATTATGGTTGGACGATAAGGATGAGCGAGATTTAGTGTTGCATTCAGCCAATTATGTAAACAGGTGCTTGTACTCTTTGCATCTCAAGAAATTTGATTCTTTTATAGAGGTTAATCCTATTTGGAAAAAGTATTTGAGGGTTGAACAAACTAATTTGTTAACTTTTATGCAAGATAGTTTAGTTGCTTTTCTCAATCGATAACTACCGATAAGATGAACGCAGAATAGATACTAATTCGAAGGGTAAACCTTAAATTCCGTACCGCCAAAGTACATTCATATATCATGTACTTTGGCGGTATATTATAATTCCAGTCTGTCGGTATCTATGCCGAATAATTCAAATAATCTCCTGCAGGATTTGATTGGCAAGGATTCTTCGGCTTGACCGATGAAGTCTTCTTCATGGCTTCTGATATAAGTATCCGTATCTTCCTCCTTAACAAGGATTGGACCTTTGATGTTTGTAAAGATGAAAGGGTAGCTATCGTCATATTTTATACTGAAATAAAAATTCCCCAACCCGCTTGAGAAAGTAGGTTGGGGGGTATTTGTTATGGTATCCTGCATAAAAGAAAAACGTTAGTTTTCGCTTTTATCAGTAGCTCAGATTTTGAACCATATCCAAAGGTAGCTGGGTCGCTTTGGCAACCTGTTCTGTTGGAAGCCCCATAGCCAGCAAACGTTGAGCAGTTTCTATGTTAGCTTCTATTCTACCTTCCCTTTTCGCCGTATCAATAGAGTTCTTGATATCCCGATATGCCATCTTGCTTGCTTCATATTCCCGAATCTCCTGTGGTGTGAATTTGGCAATCTCGGCTTCTTCGAAAAGTCGGTCGAAAACCTTATCGCACAGTTCTTTCGGGCGTTGAGTAAGTTTATAGAGGTTCTTTAGTGCATAAAGCCACTTCTCGTAGAGTGTTTCCAATTCTTCCAAGGTCTTATTGAACTTGGCAATCTCTACATAGATAAACTCCAGCTTATCATAGAAAATCTTGTGGGTAGCGGTATCGCACAACTGTACATGGTGACGAATTTCCTCCTTGTCGAAGGCATCCTCGTTCATGTTGAAATTGAGCAGGGCTACGGTATAGATATGGTTGAGCTTGAAATCCCATTCATTACCTTTGGGTGCCTGCTCACGGATAGGAAAGGTAGAATAGAACAGAGCACGATCTTTGAAATAAGTCTGATAGGCATTCTGCATTTCTACGATGAACTTCTCGCCGTTTTCTCCTTCGCAATACACGTCGAAGATAGCCTTGCGGTCGGTATAAACATCACCGACGTGCTCCGGGTTCAGATACGAAACGTCCTTAACAACCTGTCTGCCATTGAACAAGCTGTTGAGGAAGCAAATGAGCAAATCCTTGTTCATTGCTGTTCCAAAAATGCGCTTGAAGCCGAAATCGGTCAGCAAGCTGATGTATCGTTCTTCTACCTGTTTCATACGCTGTTTGTTTTATATCTTATGCAAAGATAAACTTAATATTTGTAACATCCAAACTTTTAGAGCGTTTTTTTATTTTCTTCTGTCACAGCCTTCGTTCCTATCCTGATTTATTCAGGTTTCCCTGATTTCTTCAGTAAAGGGGCGAGGAACTTATAGGTATATCCTTTTTGCTGCTTCACCATTTCTTCTGGTGTTCCGGCAAAGAGGAGCTGACCGCCGCCTCGTCCACCTTCCGGACCCATGTCGATGAGCCAGTCGGCGAGTTTGATGACATCGAGATTGTGCTCGATGATAATGACCGTATTGCCACGGTCTACCAGCTTCTGGAGTACATCCATCAGTATGCGGATGTCTTCGAAATGCAGACCGGTTGTCGGTTCATCGAGAATATAGAGCGTCTTGCCCGTATCACGCTTCGAGAGTTCGGTAGCCAGTTTTACGCGCTGACTTTCACCGCCAGAGAGGGTAGTGGAACTCTGTCCTAACCTGATGTATCCGAGACCTACATTCTGTAATGCTTTGATCTTCTGCAGTATCTGAGGAACATTCTCGAAGAAATCTACCGCCTGGTTGATGGTCATGTCGAGAACATCGGCTATGCTCTTTCCCTTGTATCTTACCTCCAGCGTCTCGCGGTTGTAGCGTTTGCCGTGGCATACCTCACAAGGTACGTAGACATCCGGCAGGAAGTTCATTTCGATGGTCTTATATCCGTTACCCTTACATTCCTCGCATCTTCCACCTTTCACATTGAAGGAGAATCTGCCCGGCTTGTAACCGCGGATCTTTGCCTCGGGAAGTCCTACGAAGAGCGAGCGGATATCGCTGAACACGCCTGTGTAGGTAGCTGGATTGCTGCGAGGCGTTCTGCCAATCGGACTCTGGTCTACATTCACTACCTTGTCGATATTCTCGATACCTTCGATGCTCTCGTATGGCATCGGTTTCTTGAGCGAACGGTAGAAATGCTGCGAGAGGATAGGCTGGAGAGTCTCGTTGATGAGAGTGGATTTGCCTGAGCCGCTGACACCCGTTACGACAATGAGTTTGCCGAGTGGAAAATCAACATCCACCCCCTTGAGGTTGTTGCCCGTTGCTCCGTGAATGGTGATATGCTTGCCGTTGCCTTCTCTGCGGAGGGCAGGCACCTCAATAGCCATCTTGCCATTGAGATACTGGGCGGTGATGGTATCGGTCTTGAGCATCTCCTGAGGTGTGCCCTGGAAGACAACTTCACCTCCCTTGCGTCCCGCCTTCGGACCGATATCTACTATCCAGTCGGCAGCCCGCATCATATCTTCATCGTGCTCCACCACAATAACGGTATTGCCCAGGTCGCGAAGTTCTTTCAGACTGTTGAGCAGACGTTCGTTGTCGCGCTGGTGCAGACCGATGCTTGGCTCATCGAGGATATAGAGTACATTGACCAGCTGGCTACCAATCTGAGTAGCCAGACGGATGCGCTGGCTCTCGCCACCCGATAGAGAAGCTGACTGGCGGTTAAGCGAGAGATAATTGAGTCCCACATCGAGGAGGAAGGTAACGCGTGAGCGCAACTCCTTGATGATTTCGTGAGCCACCTTCGCTTTCATCGAAGGCAGATGCTGTTCCACTTCTTCGAGCCAATCGCGCAGTTCATCGATGTCAAGACTGGCTACTTCGGATATATTCTTATCCCAGATTTTGAAAGAGAGCGATTCTTTTTTGAGTCGCAAACCATGGCATTCAGGACATTCGATGGTCGAGATAAACTGGTCGGCCCATTTCTTGCCCGCCGCACTCTCGTCATCCTCCATCACCTTCTGCAGGTAGTCGATGATGCCATCGTAGGCGCAGAAATAGTCGGTAGAGGTATGCACCTTTTCCTTTTCTATCTTCACGTTTTCGAGCGAACCATAGAGAATTTCCTGCATGGCATCGCCCGGAATCTCACAGATAGGTGTCTTCAGGTTGAGGTCATACTTGCTGAGCAATGATTCTATCTGCCAGAAAATCATCTGGTTCTTGTATTTGCCGAGCGGAGCGATGCCGCCTTCATGGATGCTGAGTTTATCATTGGGAATTACCTTCTTGATATCAATCTGGTTTACCTTTCCCAGACCCTTGCAATGCGGACAGGCACCTTCGGGAGAGTTGAAGGAGAACATGTTAGGAGCCGAATCCTGGTAGGCGATACCCGTTACAGGGTCCATGAGACGCTTGGAGTATGTCTTGGCCTCCTTGGCACCTTTCTCAAGAACCATTACCATGCCGTCGCCCTGTTTCATAGCCGTTGCCACACTCTTGCGGATGCGTTCCTCATCTTCTTCCTTCACCACCAGTTTATCGACCACAGCTTCTATATTGTGGTTCTTGTAGCGGTCGGTTTTCATATTGGGAACGATTTCGAGGATGTTGCCGTCGAGTCGCACATAGAGATACCCCTTTCTGCGCATACTTTCGAAGAGTTCGCGGTAATGACCCTTGCGCTGGCGTACGAGGGGAGCGAGCAGGAAGATAGCCTTGCCCTTATAATCGCTGAGAATCATGTCGATGACCTGTTCCTCGGTATATTTCATCATCTCCTCGCCACTCTGATAGCTGTATGCAGTACCGGCGCGGGCATAGAGCAGACGGAGATAGTCGTAAATCTCGGTGGTAGTGCCCACGGTAGAGCGGGGATTCTTGTTGGTGGTTTTCTGTTCTATGCTGATGACCGGACTCAATCCCGTAATCTTGTCAACATCCGGGCGTTCCATATTACCCAGGAAGTTGCGGGCATAGGCAGAGAATGTTTCGATATATCTGCGCTGACCTTCGGCAAAGATGGTGTCAAAAGCCAGTGAACTCTTGCCCGAACCCGAGAGTCCGGTAATCACGGTGAGGGAATCACGCGGAATCTCCACATCTATGTTCTTGAGGTTGTGGACACGTGCGCCCCATACATTTATCTTTTCTTCTGAATTCATATTCCAATTCTGCTAATTGCTGTTTGCCTAATAGTTACTGTTCTGCTCTTCGGTATAACCTCTGAGCAGGTTGACATCACGTTTGATGTTATACACCACGCCATCTGCTCCCTTCGCCTTGACGAGACAGAAGTAGACACCCTCCTTGACCGGTTTTCCGCGGTAGGTGCCATCCCATCCCGTGGCAGGGTCGGTCCATTCATAGAGTTTCTGTCCCCACCTATTATATATATAGGCGTGGAACTCCTCAATGTTCCGGTAACCATCCTTGGGCTTATAGATGTCGTTGATGCCATCGCCATTTGGAGAGAAGGCATTCGGCATGAGAAGAGAACTGACTTTCGTCGTCTCTTCTGTGTTGTCCTCCTCGTCGTCGTTGACTTCCTGAGCGTGTAATTGACACGTCAAAAGTGGCAACATGATGCAAAGTAATGCTATTTTTCGTCTCATTTCTAAAATAATTTGTGCAAAGATAATAAAAAGATGAGAGATATTGCGTCAGATGCAAGATTTTTTGTATTTTTGCAGATGAAAACATGAAATATTTGAAGATATCGTTAAAAAAATCTTGTGATATGAGACAAAAAATGAGATATTTCCTGCTGTTCGTTGGGCTTCTGCTCAGTGTCAGCATTGGCGCGCAGACTGTAAAATGGCGCGACATTTACACGGTTAAGAAGAAAGATACTATCTTTGGTATCGCCAACAAATATGGATTGAGCCTTCCTGAACTGATGGATGCCAATCCGGAGATGAAGCGTGAGGGATACATGCTGCAGAAGGGAGCTACGCTCTTTATTCCATACACCAAAGACCAGAAGAATCCTAATCAGGTGAACGGTCAGAAGTCGGGGAATGGGGCGACGGTTCAGAAAACTGCTACAGCTCCGGCAACCTCAAAGGCTGCTGTTGCCAGAAATGCGGTAAAGGTAGGCGTGATGTTACCTTTGCATAATGTTGATGGCGACGGCAAGCGAATGGTGGAGTATTACCGCGGTTTGCTGCTGGCTTGCGAAACCCTGAAGCAGCAGGGCGCCGATATAGATGTGCATGCCTGGAACGTTCCTATTGATGCTGATATCCGGAATACACTCTTGCAGGAGGGCGCTAACCAATGCGACATCATCTTTGGTCCACTTTATACCAAGCAGGTGGCTCCGCTGACCAACTTCTGCAAGACCTACGGCATCAAACTGGTGATTCCGTTCTCTATCAGCGGAGATGATGTAGAAAGAAACAAAGAGATTTTCCAGGTTTATCAGAGCGATGATGCACTGAATGATGCGACCATCAAGGCATTCCTGAGCCGTTTTTCCAATGTGCATCCTATCTTTGTAGACTGCAATGATTCTACTTCGAGAAAGGGCAACTTTACGTTCGGTCTGCGCAAGGAACTGGAACGCAGGAAAATCAATTATAGCATCACCAATGTGAATTCAAGTGTCGAGCAGTTTGCCAAGGCTTTCATGCCTTCCAAGCAGAATGTGATAATCCTGAATACGGGACGTTCGCCACAGTTGACTCAGGTATTGAACAAACTCGACGAATTTGATGCGAAGTATCCGGGTGCAGCCATTTCTCTCTTCGGCTATACCGAATGGCTGATGTATGCCAAGTATAATCTGGAAAGATTCTATAAGTATGATACTTATATCCCTTCCACCTTCTATTATAACCCGAACTCAGCACAGACCAAGGCGCTTGAGAGCCGTTATGAGCGATGGTTCCATCAGCCTATGATGGTGGCACAGCCAAGATTCGCCATCACCGGTTTCGATCACGGAATGTATCTGATTCAGGGTGTCAAGAGATATGGCAAGAACTTTACAGGTGAGCGCCAGCAGATGACTTACCAGCCCGTGCAGACTCCACTCCGTTTCGAGAAGACCAGTAGAGGAGGATACAAGAACAAGAGTTTCCAGTTGATTCACTATACCTTTAATCATCAGATAGAGGCGGTGAAGTACTAGTTTACAGTTTACAATTTATAGTTTACAATTTATAGTTGATAATGAATAGAAATATTGGGTTGCTGATTCTGATGCTCATCTTCGGAATTCCAGTTTCGGCACAGATAGGAGAGCATCGTAATGATTTCGCCATCGGTTTTAATGGGGGCTATATGATGAGTAGCGTAGGATTCACACCCGAGGTACAGCAGAAGCAGCACGGCGGACTGACGGGCGGTTTCTCGATGAGATATACCTGTGAGAAATATTTCAAGACCATCTGTTCTATCTATGCCGAGGTAAACTATGCGCAGGCAGGATGGGAAGAGGATATCCTGGATAAGGAGAATAATCCGGTGATTATAACCGAAACCAAAGAGGCGATGGCTTACAAGCGTACCATCAACTATATTCAGGTGCCAATCTTCGCGCATCTGGCATGGGGTAGGGAGACAAGAGGACTGAATATCTTCGTGAATGCCGGTCCGCAGTTTGGTCTCTATCTGAGTGATTCGCAGAAGACCAACTTCTCGGTAGAGCACATGCCGGCAACCGACAATAACCGTGTAAGTCCGGTAGTGGCTCAGGATACAATGGCAGTCAAGAACAAGCTCGATTATGGTATCGCCCTGGGTCTGGGTGCTGAATACAGTATTCCGAAGGTGGGGCATTTCCTTGCCGAAGCCCGATACTACTATGGTCTGGGAAATATCTACGGTGCTTCTAAGCGTGATTATTTCGGAAAGAGTAACTACGGACAGATTGTTCTGAAACTCTCTTATCTCTTTGATATCACCAGAACGAAGAACGTGAAACGGAAATAGATGATAATTAATAATTGATAATTAATAATGATAACGGGTTTATCATTTATGTTTTGAAAAAAATGAGTACAACAGAAAAAATGCAGATGAAATTGAGCGTCTCTAAGTCAGCTCGCTGGACCGCCCTCCTCATCGTGAGTATCACGATGATGTTTGGTTACTTTTTTACAGATGTGATGTCTCCACTGGAGCCTCTCTTGACAGCAGCCAAGGGAGCAGAGAATGGTCTCGGACTCGGATGGAATTCGGATGAGTACGGCTTCTTCTCTGGAGCTTACGGATACTTCAATGTGTTCCTCCTGCTCCTCTTCTTCGGTGGTCTTATCCTCGATAAGTTTGGCATCCGTTTCACTGGTATCCTTTCTACCGTCCTGATGTTTGGTGGAGCCTTGTTGAAGTGGTATGCTTTAGGTCATGAGTTTGACGGAATGGTTGCAGTACCATTCTTCGGTACTTACAGTACGCAGGTAGTGATAGCTGCTCTTGGCTTTGCCATCTATGGTGTAGGATGCGAGATATGCGGTATCACAGTGAGCAAGGTCATCGTGAAGTGGTTTACGGGCCATGAGTTGGCTCTGGCAATGGGTGTACAGGTAGCTACGGCTCGTTTGGGAACTGCTGCAGCTCTGAGTGCTTCTCTTCCTTTTGCCAAGGCAATGGGTGGAGTATCTGCTTCTGTTGCTTTAGGTGCCGTATTGCTTTGTGCTGGTGTACTGGTATATCTGGTTTATTGTGTGATGGACAAGAAGGAGGATGCTTCTGCAGCAGCTGTAGCTACAGAACCGGAAGAAGGTTTCAAGTTTTCAGACTTGGGTGGTTTGTTCAAGACAACAGGTTTCTGGTATGTGGCATTCCTTTGCCTGATGTTCTATGCCGGTGTATTCCCATTCCTGAAGTTTGCCACCAAACTGATGATTTTCAAGTATGGTGTGGATGCTAATTTGGCAGGTCTGATTCCTGCGATGTTGCCATTCGGTACCATCTTCCTCACACCGCTCTTCGGTAGTATATACGATAAGTATGGCAAGGGTGCTACGCTGATGATTATCGGCAGTTGCCTCCTGACCTTTGTACACGTCATGTTTGCCCTGCCAATCAACTCATGGGTGCTTGCCATCGTGCTGATGCTCATCCTGGGCATTGCATTTGGACTGGTACCATCAGCCATGTGGCCATCTGTGCCAAAGATTATCCCAATGAAACTCTTAGGAACTGCATACGCCCTTATCTTCTATATCCAGAACATCGGACTGGCTCTCATTCCGGTATGGATTGGTAAGGTGAACCAGGCTAACACGGGTGCTGATGGTGTTATCGACTATACCCAGACGATGACTATCTTTGCAACCTTCGGTGTGATTGCTATTATCATCTCTTTCCTCCTCTTGTTTGAAGATAAGAGAAAGGGATATGGTTTGCAGAAGCCTAATGTGAAATAAGTGAAGAGCGAAGAACAAAGAGCAAATTGAGTGAAGAGTAAAAACGAAGAGTGTAGAATCCGTTTGCTCTTTGTTCTTCTAAATCTTTGAAAGTATAATTTTTAAAAGAAAGGAAATAACCATGAATGCGACACCTGAATCATTGATTAAGGACTATGCTGACCCGATAGAGCAGCAGGAGATTGACAAGTTTGTATGTTCTGAGATGGGCAGACAGATACACCGGTATATCAAGGGTATGTCGGGTACCAAGCAAGCTATGTTGAAATTTGAGGAAAGGCTGGCCAGCCTCTCTGTACCAGAGAAGGAGAAGGCGATAGCCAAGTATATTGATCTGAACAGAAAAGCATTGGATGGTCTTGACTTGAAGATGATTCTGGTCCGTTCGGTAGCCAACTATTGTGACACCTTCCAGTATATGCTGGATTTTGTCAACGATAAGCGCAAGATGGTTTTCTATTACCAGCGCATCAAGGCGAAATACATTCAATATCATGAAGTATTTGAGCAAGATGGCAAGTTTGGTATGAAAGATCATCAAGGCAATATCATGCTCTCGCCAAGTTATGATTTCTTGCGCACCTGCTACATTTATAATGATGACTTGAGCATCATGCCGGTAATAGCTGAGAAGAATGGCAAGATGGGACTGGTAATGCCGGATGGTAACGATACGGTAGTGGCGGATTTCCTTTACGACGAAATTTGCTTGCGTGATGAATATCCTTACTTCGAAGCATCCCGTGAAGGTATCAGTGGCTTTATTGATAAGTTTGGAAACTTTGTTAATAGTTAATAGTTAACAGTTTATAGTTAATAGAGAAAGGGCAATCAGATTGGGATGAACCAACTGATTGCCCCTTTTTACTTCCGTTGCTATGAGCAACTTGGTTTTATCTATTTTTCTCTCGTCTCCAAACCCTAGTGAAGAAAAGCAAAAGAATTCTTCACTCTTCGTTCTTTACTCTTCACTTAACTTATCCCAAGTACTTCATCAAGATTTTGATCTTACCGCTATCACGGAGCTTGATGATACTCTTTTCGCGAATCTGGCGAACACGCTCACGGGTAAGGTTGAACTCGCTACCGATTTCCTCCAAACCCTTCTCGTGGCAGCCTATACCATAGCAGTAGCACAGAATCTTGCGCTCACGGTCTTTCAATACAGAGTTGAGAACGCGGTCAAGCTCGCTCGCCATAGACTCGAAGTCAACACCCTTGTCGGTACGGCTGTCATCACCCGAAGCCATCACGTCGACCATCGCATTGTCATCATCATCGCTACCGAATGGAGCATCGATACTCATGTGGTGATTATCTGCCTTGATAGTCTGGTCGATTTTGCTTTCTTCCATCTTTGTGATTTGAGCGAGCTCAGCAACAGAAGGTTTGCGCTGGTTCTCCTGCTCAAACTTACTGATTTCTGCACTAATCTTACTCAATGCACCTACCTGGTTCAAAGGCAGGCGAACGATACGGCTCTGCTCGGCAATAGCCTGCAGGATGCTCTGACGAATCCACCATACGGCGTATGAGATAAACTTAAAGCCGCGGGTCTCGTCAAACTTTTCAGCAGCCTTTACCAAACCGATGTTACCCTCGTCGATGAGGTCGGTAAGAGAAAGACCTTGGTGCTGATATTGCTTAGCAACAGATACAACGAAACGAAGGTTTGCTTTTACCAATTTCTCCTTGGCACGTTCTCCCTCACGACCGCCTTTGCGAATCTTCTGGGCAAGTTCGATTTCTTCATCGATAGAGACCATAGGCTCTCTACCAATCTCCACCAAGTACTTGTCGAGTGCTTCACTGGAACGGTTGGTTATACTCTTACTAATCTTAAGTTGTCTCATAAATATCCTTTTACCTTTCTATTTAGAATTTTTTGAAGTATTTTTGTGTATCCTGAAACCTCCTCATGGTTTCGGGGTGCAAAGGTACGAAAAAAAATGCAATTACGTTGTAATATAAACGGATTTTTTTTATCTGATTTGTCTGTTTTTTAGAATTTTAGCCGGTTTCTAGTAGAAAAATGCTATGTGAAGTGCGCTTTTGGGTGCAATAAGTTTGAAATATGGAATAATTTATGTATCTTTGCACAAAAATTGCGAGAAAAGAATAACTAAATAATAAAATAACAACAAAACAAAAAATTATGTTTGAGAATCAACCAAAAGGTCTGTGGGCCTTAGCTTTGGCAAACACGGGTGAGCGTTTCGGCTATTACACCATGCTTGCTGTGTTCTTGCTTTATTTGCAGGCCAACTTCGGTTTTGAAACTGGATTGGCAAGTACTATTTATTCTACATTCCTGATGATGGTTTATTTCCTTCCTATCATCGGTGGTATCGCAGCCGACAAGTTTGGCTTTGGACGTATGGTTACCACAGGTATCTTCATCATGTTCATCGGCTATCTTGTTCTCTCACTTCCTCTTGGCAAGGAAACCGTTGCCGTTGCTGCTATGGGTATTTCACTTATTCTCATCGCTTTGGGAACCGGTCTGTTCAAGGGTAATCTGCAGGTGATGGTAGGCCGTCTCTATGATGAGCCACAGTATGCCAGCAAACGTGATTCCGGTTTCTCACTCTTCTATATGGCTATCAACATCGGTGCTATGTTTGCTCCTACTGCTGCCATCAAGATTATGAAGTGGGCGCAGGAGAGCCTGAGCGTTTCTGTGGAGGATTCATATCACTTCGCTTTCGCTGTGGCTTGTGCTTCACTGATTTTCAGTATCGCTATCTACTATGCCTTCAGCTTTACATACAAGCATGTTCTTGCTTCTGAGACCAAGAGTAAGGATGATAAGACTTCTGCTACGGAGACAAACGAACTTTCTAAGGCTGAGACCAAGGAGCGCATCATCTGCCTCTGTCTCGTATTCGCTGTGGTTATCTTCTTCTGGATGGCTTTCCATCAGAACGGTAATACATTGACACTCTTTGCCCGCGATTATACACAGAAGACTTCAGAGGGTCTGCAGTCAATGGCGTTCGATGTTACCAACCTCGTAGCCTGCATCTTCGTGGTTTACGGTTGTTTCGGTCTGGCACAGAGCAAGACCGGCAAGGGTAAGGGTATCTCTCTTGGTGTTATTGTTGCTGCCATCGCTTTCCTCTTCTACAAGTACAGCAACCTTGAAGGTGCCGTAGATGTTGAGGCTCCTATCTTCCAGCAGTTCAACCCATGTTATGTAGTGGCATTGACACCAGTGAGCGTTGCTTTGTTCTCATGGCTCCACAAGATTGGCAAGGAGCCTACATCGCCAGAGAAGATTGGTTTGGGTATGCTCGTTGCTGCTCTCGGTTTTGTATGGATGGCTGTAGGTTCTATGGGTTTGGAGCTTCCTTTGACACAGGGCGATCCTGCTACAGAGGGTACACGTGTAAGTGCTAACCTCCTCATCTCTACATACCTCATCCTTACATTCGCAGAGCTTCTGCTTTCTCCAATCGGTATTTCATTTGTATCGAAGGTAGCTCCTCCAAAGTATGCTGGTTTGATGATGGGCCTCTGGTTTGGTGCAACAGCCATCGGTAACCAGTTGGTTATGATTCCTGGCATCATGTGGGGTCAGAACTTCAACCTCATTGCCATCTGGGGTGTTCTCGCAGGTATCTGTCTGGTTTCAGCTCTCTTCATCTTCTCTATCATCAAGAAGTTGAATCGCGTAAGCTAAATCTTAGAATTATAATATATAAAAAAGGCTTGCTTCATTACGGAGCAAGCCTTTTTTATATGTTATTTCTTCAACCACTTGTCTAACCAGCCGAAGAAGGTGCGCTGCCAGAGCACGCCGTTCTGTGGCTTCAATACCCAGTGGTTCTCATCAGGATAGATGAGGAGCTCGGCTGGGATGCCACGCATGCGGGCTGCATTGAAGGCGCCCATGCCCTGGTTGGCATTGATACGGTAATCCTTTTCGCCGTGGATGCAGAGGATTGGAGTATCCCACTTGTCTACAAACTTATGAGGACTGTTCTCGTAAGTCTTCTTGGCGTTGGCACTCTGGTCCTTGTTCCAGTAAGCATCCTCGTATTCCCAGTTAGAGAACCAAGCCTCCTCTGTATCGGTGTACATGCTCTCCAGGTTGAAAGCACCATCGTGAGCGAGGAATGCCTTGAAACGCTTGTTGTGATGACCGGCGAGATAGTATACTGAGAAACCACCGAAGCTGGCACCTACACAACCCAGACGATCCTTGTCTACGTAAGGAAGATTGTTGGCAGCATCATCAATAGCTGAAAGATAATCGTTCATGCACTGGCCTGTCCAGTCGCCAGAAATCTCTTCGTTCCATGCGCTTCCGAAGCCAGGGAGACCGCGGCGGTTTGGCAATACGACAACATAGCCGTTGGCTGCCATGATCTGGATGTTCCAGCGGTAGCTCCAGAACTGGCTTACCGGACTCTGAGGACCACCCTCGCAGAAGAGAAGGGTAGGATACTTCTTGTTGGCATCGAAATTAGATGGCAACATGATCCATACCAGCATCTGCTTGCCGTCGGTAGTCTTTACCCAACGCTGCTCACACTTACCCATATTCAACTGGTTCAGAATATGGTCGTTCTCGCGGGTAATCTGCTCTACCTTGGTACTCTTGGCATCCTTGCCTGGAGTTACGATGTAGATATCTGTAGGATGACTCATGCTAGCCTTGGTAGCAAGAAGCTTGTTGCCGTTGTTGGCAAGCGAGATGCTTCCGTAGTCAGCCCACTCGTTGGTAATCTGCTTTACTTCGCCCTTGAAGTTTGCCTGATAGAGGTTCAGGGTTCCGTGCCATACACCGATGAAGCTGAGGCTCTTGTTGTCCTTGTTCCATACGAAGCCCTCTACGCTAGAGTCGAACTTCTCTGATACATAGTTCTTCTTGCCGGTAGCGAGTTCATAAACACAGAGGCGGTTGCGGTCGCTCTCGTAGCCATCGCGGGCCATGCTCTGCCAAGCGATGTACTTTCCGTCAGCAGAGAACTGAGGGTTCACGTCGTAACCCGGATTGTTCTTCAGATTCTCAGGAGCGTTGACAGCCTGGTTCTTCATGCTCTTGGTAGCATCAATCTTAGGCTCTACATAGCCAGCCTTCTTGCAGAGGTTCTTTGTCTCGCGCGTACCTATATTATATAGGTAGATATCAGAGTCGGTAGAGATGGCATACTGAACGCCTTCCTTCTTGCGACAGGTGTAGGCGATTGTCTTGGAATCCGGACTCCATGCCAGCTGCTCGATGCCACCGAATGGAGCCATAGGGCACTCGAATGGTTCATCCTTCAGGATGTCTTCGCCGGCATTGATGGTACCGTCTTCAGCCACATCAGCCACGAAAGGATGGAGAAGGCTCTCTACGTAGTGATCCCAGTGGCGATAGTTCATATCAGTTACGAGACGGCCGGTAGCCAATGGAAGATCAGAAGGATTCTCCTTGATGGTTCCGTGATAAGGCAACTCCTTGATGAGGATTACCTTCTTGCCATCTGGAGAGAAGCGGAATCCCTGGATGCCCAACTTGTCGTTGGTGAGCTGCTTTCTGCCTGTACCGTCAGGGTTCATGCTCCAGAGCTGTCCGTCGCGGATGAAGGCAATCTTCTGTCCGCCCTGAATCCAGGCAGCATCTGTTTCGCTCTTTGCATCCGTGGTCAGTGCCTTCTGGTTCTTGCCGTTGGCATCCATGATGAAGAGCATCTGATGACCCTTGTTCTCCTTTACACTGTAGTAACCCACCTGGTACACCACCTGCTTGCCGTTAGGCGAAGCTTCGGCGCCACCGATACGTCCCATTGCCCAGAGAGCCTCAGGAGTCATCAGGTGGTTTTCTACCTTGATGTCATTTTTCTGAATCATAGTCTGTGCATCAGCAGCTGTGCCCATCGTGAGAGCCGCAGCAGCTAAAATCATAGCTTTAATCATGTTTCTAATTTTACTGTTATAATGTTGCTTTGTTGTTATGTATCCTATTTGTCTTAAATCTGATCCAAAGCCTGCTTGATATCATCGAGGATGTCTTCTACATCTTCGATACCTACGGAGAGGCGAATCAGATCTGGCGCAACACCTGCTTCCTTCAGCTGCTCTTCGCTGAGCTGGCGATGGGTGTGACTGGCTGGATGGAGCACACAGGTGCGGGCATCGGCTACATGGGTTACGATGTTGATCATGTCGAGAGAATCCATAAACTTGATGGCTGTCTCGCGATCTCCCTTCAATCCGAAGGCGATAACACCGCAGGTGCCGTTTGGCATATACTTCTGGGCAAGCGCATGATACTCATCGCCCTCCAGACCGCTATAATGAACCCAAGCCACACGCTCATCGTTCTGCAGGAACTCTGCCACCTTCTGTGCATTTGCACAATGCTGGCGCATACGGAGGTGGAGACTCTGAAGACCGAGGTTGAGGATGAATGAATTCATTGGGGCAGGGATGCTGCCGAGATCGCGCATCAGCTGAGCTACGAGTTTGGTGGTGTAGCCCATCTTGCCGAAAGCCTTCACATAGGTCAGACCATGGTAGCTGTCATCCGGTGTGCAGAGACCTGGGAACTTATCAGCATGAGCCATCCAGTCGAAGTTGCCGCTATCTACTACCACACCACCTACCTGTGAAGCGGTACCATCCATATATTTGGTAGTACTGTGGGTAACGATGTCGGCACCCCATTCGAATGGGCGGCAGTTGATAGGCGTAGCGAAAGTGTTGTCAACGATGAGAGGCACCCCATTCTTGTGAGCAATACGTGCAAACTTCTCGATGTCGAGTACAGCGCAGCCCGGGTTGCTGATGGTTTCGCCGAAAACAACCTTGGTGTTAGGGCGGAAAGCCTTCTGGATTTCTTCTTCGCTATCGTTCGGATTCACGAAAGTACACTCAATGCCGAGCTTCTTCAGGGTTACACCGAAGAGATTGAAGGTACCACCATAAATCTCATTAGATGTAACGATATGGTCGCCCGCTTCGCAGATGTTGAACACAGCATAGAAGTTGGCAGCCTGACCGCTGCTGGTTAATACGGCTCCCACGCCACCTTCGAGTTCGGCAATCTTCTTAGCCACAACGTCGTTGGTAGGGTTCTGGAGACGGGTATAGAAGTAGCCTTCCTTCTTCAGGTCGAAGAGCATAGCCATCTCCTCAGAGTTGTCATACTTGAAAGTAGTGCTTTGATAAATTGGCACTTCAATAGGTTCGCCGTTCTTTGGCTCATAGCCTCCCTGCACGCAGATAGAGGCGGTACGTAATTTTTTTTTCATTTGTTGGTTATGTTTTCTTTTAAACTTCATGTTTTTGCGATATGACATGTTATGCTGCCCATTGCAAGATGCAAAGATACGGCAAATCCTTGAGAATTAAGAATAATTTGCGTAAAACATTGTTCTATAGCCAGTTTTTTTTGTACTTTTGCAGTCAAATTTGCAAAATAATAGCGATATAGTTTTATTTAAAGTAGTATGAAGATAGGTTTCGATAACGAGAAGTATCTGAAGATTCAGTCAGAACACATCAAGGAGAGAATCTCACAGTTTGACGGAAAGCTTTACCTCGAATTGGGCGGTAAACTTTTTGACGATCACCATGCCAGCAGAGTTTTGCCGGGGTTCCAGCCTGACAGCAAACTGCGTATGTTCCAGAAAATCAGCGATAGCATCGAGATTGTTATTGTGATTAGTGCAGCCGATATAGAGAAGAACAAGAAGCGTGCCGACTTGGGCATTACATACGATGAGGACGTGTTGCGCCTTCGTGGTGAGTTCCAAAACCGTGGTTTCATGGTGGGGTCTGTTGTCATCACTCATTATAATGGCCAGCCTGCCGCCATCGCCTTCAAACAGCGTCTGGAGCGCGAAGGCATCAAGACTTACTGCCATTATCTCATCGAGGGCTATCCTCATAACGTGAGTCTGATTGCCTCTGACGAGGGCTTCGGTCAGAACGATTATGTTGAAACAGAGCGTCCGCTGGTTATTGTTACTGCGCCGGGGCCTGGCAGCGGTAAGATGGCGGTTTGCCTGAGTCAGCTTTATAATGAGAACAAGCGTGGTGTGCGTGCCGGTTATGCCAAGTTTGAGACATTCCCTGTGTGGAATCTCCCATTGAAGCATCCTGTGAACATCGCATACGAGGCTGCTACTGCCGATCTGAACGATGTGAATATGATTGACCCGTTCCATCTGGAGGCTTATAACAAGATAGCCATCAACTATAACCGTGATGTAGAGATTTATCCTGTGCTCAATGCGCTGTTCGAGGGTATCTATGGTAGCAATCCATACAAGTCGCCTACAGATATGGGTGTGAACATGGTAGGTTTCTGTATCTCTGATGATGAGGCTTGCTGCGAGGCATCCAAGAATGAGATTGTCCGCCGTTACTATGCGGCTACCAACAAGATGGCGGCTGGTGCTTGCAATGATGATGAGATCAATAAGATTCAGATGCTCTTCAATCAGGCTAAGATTACTACTGATTACCGCAAGGTGACGGTAGCTGCCAAGAATCATAAGAAGGAGACGGGTCATACCTCTTCTGCCATTGAGTTGGAGGATGGTACCATTATCTGCGGTCATAGCAGCGAGTTGCTGGGCTGTAGTGCCGCCTTGCTCCTGAATGTTACCAAGCAGTTGGCAGGCATCGACCATGAATTGAAGCTGATTCCTCAGTCGATGATTGAGCCTATCCAGCATACTAAGGTGAATTATCTCGGTGGTCACAATCCTCGTCTTCATACGGATGAGGTTTTGGTAGCTCTTTCTGTTCTTTCAGAGAATGATGAGAACTGCAGGAAGGCATTGGAGCAGTTGCCTAAGCTTCGTGGCTGTCAGGCTCATTGCACCGTGATGCTGAGTGATGTAGACCAGAAAATCTTCAAGAAACTCGGTGTGAATATCACCTGCGAGCCGGTATTGAAGAAGTAAATTAGCTTAAAATAAAATACCCCCGAAAAGGTATAATTTATAATATCATTTAATAAATTATACCTTTTCGGGGGTAATATTATGCGTTTGTGGCTGGAGTAACTCCTGTCACATTAGCTAGCGTGTCACGGATAAAACCATTGATGGTTGTTCCTGCTTGCATTGCCATCATCGCAATACGACTATGGATTTCAGGAGTTATGCGGATATTTAAGTTGCCACTATAAGGTACACGAGGTGCCTTACCATTGGCTTTACATAAGGCAAGATAGTCATCTATTGCGCCTTCAAAATCCTTGCGTAATTCATTAACGTCTTGACCTTCGTAGGTAATCATATCCTTGCTCATTCCGAGAACCTTACCATATAGGCAATTGTCCTCCTCGCTATAATCTACGCTACCCGTATAACCTTTGTATTTTAATAATCCCATATTATGTTCCTCCTATTTGTTAATATATCCATTAGCTTTTAGAAATGTGAATACTTGTTTCATAACATATCCTTTGATAATATTTGAAGGATGAGGCTTATGCATGATGTAGCTATTGCCATCTTTGCCATTGACAAATATGACTCTTGAACCAGAAGTTGATCCTTTGTTTTCCTGATGGAACCCATAGCAGGAAAATACACTAACTATTTCGTCGAAAGTGAAATCTTTCGGCAGGCTATAGAAGCGTTTCAAAAGTTTATCTTTCTTGTTCATTTTCCACATTCTTTATGTATCCGACTGCAAATGTAACTAAAAATAGTTACACTGCCAAGTATTTGGGGCTTTTTAACAATCTTTTCCTGGCTTTAAGTATGTAATCCTATAAAAAAAGCGTAATGAACACCTTTTTCAGGTAATCCATTACGCTTTCATTTTTATCTGTTAATCTTTATTTTCCGAGATTGTTCTTTTTCTCGTTCAGTTCTGCCTGCTTGCGCATCATCTCTTCCTGCTGCTTGCGCTGCATCTCCTGGAGAGCCTGCATTCTTGCCATCAGGCCGCTTGCCTTCTTAGGGTTGTTCTTGTTTTCCTGATAGCGCTTCTCAAGGATGGCGAGGAGCTTCTCGTCGTCGGTTGTCTTGCGCAGGGTCCACATGATTGCGGCACTGAAGAACAATGAGATGAAGTAGTAGAAGTTCAGACCGGCTGAGTAGTCATTGAACATGAAGAAGAACATCAATGGCATGAGATACATCATCCACTGCATCATCTTCATCTGCTCTGCCTGCTGACCTACCATCTGGTCGCGCTGCTGACGCATGGTCATCCATGAGTACAACAGGTTGGCTACACAGAACAGGATACAGGTCAAACTCAAGTGGTCGCCAATCAGCCAGATGTTGGTATTCCATTCGAAGATTGGGTCGAAGGTGCTCAAGTCGTTCATCCACAGGAACTTCTCACCACGAAGCTGGATGGCATTAGGAACGAAGTTGAACATCGCAACCCAAACCGGCATCTGAATCAGCATAGGGATACAGCCAGATAATGGACTTACACCATACTTGGCATATTCCGCCATCATCGCCTGCTGCTTCTGCATCTGGTCCTCAGGCTTGTTATACTGAGCTGTAGCAGCTTCGAGTTTTGGTTTCAGCACGCGCATCTTGGCTGAACTCATGTAGCTCTTCTTCACCATAGGGTAGGTGATGAGCTTGAGGAGCAAGGTGATGAGAATCAATACGATACCCATTGGGAACACGTTGCTCAACCAGTCGAATACGTAGAGTGTGAAGAAACGGTTGATCCAGCGGATGATAGGCCATCCCAGGTATACGAGCTTCTGGAATTCCAAGTCTTTGCCGAAGGTACTTTCCTTCTCGGTATTCTTCAGAATCTGGAAGTCGTTAGGACCGAAGTAGAACTCAAACTCAGATGCCTTCTTACCGGTTGGGTCGAAAGCTGTCTTCATCTTAGCCTGGAACTGCTTCAGATAGCCCGAACCCTTCTCCTGAGGGATAGAGGTCATGAAAGCATCCTTCTCGAAGTTATCCTTTGCTACGATGATGGCAGAGAAGAACTGGTTCTTGAAAGATACCCAGTCGATGGTTTCTTCTATTTTCTCGTCAATCTTCTCGCTACCTTCGTTGAGGTGGTCGGTACCGCCTTCTGCATTATGGTAGGTGAGGGTAGTGTAACGGTTTTCGAACATGAAACCACGTTCCTGCTGGCGTGCCTTGTCGCTCCAGTCAACATCCATCTTATTATAATTAGGTGAGAACAGACCCGCCATGCCATTTGCCTGCAGGCTCATGTGCAGCATGTAGTCATTGCCCAATGTATAAGTCAGGGTGAGCGTCTTGCCTTCACCAGCCACAGCGGTCAGGGTTACAGACTTGTCGGTCACGTTGGATGGAGTGAAGTAGAGATCGCTGGTGATGATGTTGGCCTCCTTAGCCTCGAGCATGAACTTGAGGCTCTGGTCGTTACCGTCGAAGAGGGTTACGTCCTTGGCATCAGCCGAACCGTCTTTCACCTGCAGGTTGTGTCCCACATAGCCCTTGATGACAGCCTTCTCTACAGTAGCACCCTTGGTGTTGAGTGTTAATTCTACCTTCTCGTTTTTCAATACAATCTTCTTAGCCTGGCCTTTGAGTGCCGAATAGAAGAGGGCGGTTGAGTCTGCCTCAACCTTTGCTTTGGCATTAGTCTGGCGCTTAGCAGCGGCAGCCTTGCTGGCCTTTTCCATCTCGGCATGTTTAGCCTTGGCGATGGAGTCCTGAACGAATGCCGCTCTCTGTTCTTCGGCAGATGGCTGGTTATACCAGCTAAAGCCAATCAGCACTACGGCAATCAGGAGGAAACCGATAATGTTGTTCTTGTTCATTTTTTAAATTTGAAATTAAAGGAGTAAAGGGGATCACTCCTTTAACTCCTAATATTTACTTTTTGTTTTCTATTGCTGTCTTTACGAAATCCATGAAAAGTGGATGTGGTTTCAGTACCGTACTCTGGTATTCCGGATGATACTGTGTACCTACGTACCACTTCAAGCCTGGGATTTCTACGATTTCTACCAGGTCGCTCTCAGGGTTTCTGCCTACGCACATCATGCCGTTCTTCTCAAATTCCTGCTGGAACTCGTTGTTGAACTCATAGCGGTGGCGATGGCGTTCCTGAATATGCTCCTTCTTGTAGATATTGAACACGCGTGAACCCTGTTTCAGCACACACTCGTAAGCGCCGAGACGCATGGTTCCACCCATGTTTGATATGTTCTTCTGCTCCTCCATGATGTCGATGACATTGTGTGGAGTCTTCTCGTCCATCTCGCGTGAGTTGGCATCCTTGTAGCCCAATACGTTGCGGGCAAACTCGATGACCATCATCTGCATACCCAGGCAGATGCCGAAGGTAGGGATGTCGTGGGTGCGGGTATAGTGGGCGGCGATAATCTTGCCCTCGATGCCTCGCTGGCCGAAGCCTGGGCAGATGACGATACCGTCCTGTCCCTTCAGCTGTTCTGCCACGTTCTCTTCTGTGAGATATTCTGAGTTGATGAAGGTAATCTTCACCTTGTGGTCATTGTAGGTGCCGGCATGCGAGAGACTCTCGCGGATACTCTTGTATGCATCCTGCAGGTCGTACTTGCCTACGAGACCGATGTTTACCACCTCTGTAGCCTTGTTTCTGCGGTCGAGGAATGTTCTCCAAGGACCCAGCGCAGGTGTTTCGCCGATAGGCTCGCCCATCTTGCGGAGGATGGCGGTGTCGAGGCCCTGGTTCTGCATGTTTACAGGCACCTCGTAGATGCTAGGAAGGTCTTCGCTCTGAATCACACAGTCCAGGTCTACGTTACAGAAGCTGGCTACCTTCTTCATGATTCCCTCTTCGAGATGTTTCTCGGTGCGGAGAATCAGGATATCTGGCTGAATACCTACGCTCTGCAGTTCCTTCACAGAGTGCTGTGTAGGCTTTGTCTTCAACTCGCCTGCTGCCTTCAGATAAGGCACATAGGTAAGGTGAACGTTGATGGCGTTCTTGCCCAGCTCCCATTTCAGCTGTCGGATAGCCTCCATGTAAGGGGCGCTCTCTATGTCGCCGATGGTTCCGCCTATCTCGGTAATCACGAAGTCGTAGTGATACTTCTTGCCGAGCAGCTTCACGTTGCGCTTAATCTCGTCGGTGATGTGAGGCACCACCTGGATGGTTTTGCCGAGATAATCGCCACGACGCTCCTTGTCAATGACTGCCTTGTAGATACGACCAGTGGTGAGAGAATTCGCTTTCGTAGTTTGAATGCCGGTGAATCGCTCGTAGTGTCCGAGGTCCAGGTCGGTCTCCATACCATCTACCGTTACGTAGCACTCACCATGCTCATACGGGTTCAGCGTACCCGGGTCGATGTTGATGTATGGGTCAAACTTTTGGATAGTAATGTTGTAACCTCTTGCTTGAAGAAGTTTACCGATGGATGAAGATATGATTCCTTTACCCAAAGAAGAAACCACACCACCAGTTACGAAGATGTACTTTGTTTCAGCCACGATATTTATAATTTAAATTAGAATAATTTGGCTGCAAAGTTACGACATTTTTGTGAAATGAGCAAAAATATTTCTAATAAAGGGCATAGATTTATGAATTATTTATTACCTTTGTGCCCAAATTTATAAAATTAAGGTATGAAAATAAAATTTGGATTACTCGTTCTTGCGTTCCTTTCGGCTCTGACGCCTGTTTCTGCCCAGCGCAAATTGAAGAAGGTGGCGCCCGGAGAGGCATCGAAGAACAGGTTGGCTGAAATCTATGCTGACTCGCTCTTGATGTGCCGTCAGCGCATCGATTCCATGAAGATGGATTCCGGGGATAGCAGATATGCCCAGCTCTTTACGCCGCTCACCTTCTATCATGGGCCGGCAGCCCGCATGTTGCGACTCAAGCCTCAGGATGGGGTGAAGGATTCGCTCGGAACGATGCTCGACCAGACGCTGATGGAGGTATATCTCAAGCGTCCCGACCTGGTGCGCAATACTGAGTCTCATCTCAAGGAGGTGGGAGCACCGCTGGCTGCGCAGAGCAAACCGAAGAAGAATCATCCTGATATCGTAGAGCAGGTGGCTCCGAAGGCGATTGAGGTGGATGCGGCGCCGATGGATATCGTCATCACCCGTCCTAACTTCTGGACCATAGGTGGCGATTATTATCTACAGTTCCTGCAAAACTATGTTTCTGACAACTGGTATAAGGGTGGTGAGAGCAATTATTCGGTGCTCGGAAGAGTGACGATGTTTGCCAACTACAATAACAAGCAGAAGGTGAAATGGGATAATAAACTGGAGATGCGTCTGGGTTATCAGACTTCGAAGGGTGATACGGTTCATACGCTGAAGACGAGCGATGATATGATACGATACACCGGAAAACTCGGTCTGCAGGCTTCCAAAAAGTGGTATTATACCATCCAGCTGGTTGGCCAGACTCAGTTTACGCATGGTTACAAGAGTAATGACAAGAAGGTTTATTCCGATTTCTTCTCGCCATTCAATCTGAACCTCTCTGTCGGTATGGATTATAATGTAGACTGGTTCCATCATCGCCTGAAGGGTAGTGCTCATCTGGCTCCTCTGGCTTTCAACTGGAAGTATGTGGGCAGAGCGGATCTGGCTACGCGATATGGACTGGATGAGGGTAAGCATGGCATGACCGATTACGGTTCTGAGTGTACCTTCGACCTGTCGTGGCAGATAGCGGATAATATCAAGTGGAAGACCCGTCTCTGGGGATACACCACTTACAAGCGTGCTGAAATAGAGTGGGAAAACACCATTTCTTTCCAGTTTAACCGCTATATTTCTACCAACATCTTCCTCTATCCTCGTTTCGACGATGGTGTGAAGCGCAAGGACGACCAGAGCTACTGGCAGTTTAAGGAATTCATGTCAGTAGGTTTCTCTTATTCATTCTAGGATAAGGTGTTGGCAGTAAATACAATAAAGGCTCGTTCCTGTTGAGGAGCGAGCCTTTGTTGTATCTGTTAGAATCGGAAGCAAACCTCGGCATCTGCCATGAAGTAATTATGCTTCGCGAGTGTCTTGTCGTTGATGAGCGCATACTCGGTAAAGATAGAGATTCGCTTGCCGATGTGGAAGTTCAAACCTGCCTCATACTGGGTTCTCTGCATGTTGCTCTTGCCGTTAGGCTGATACATGTCGTAACGTGCCTTCACGTCGATACGGCTGTTCTTTGGCAGCTGAGCCAATGGAGCGATAACCAATCCATATACACCCTGTGCCTTGTCGCCGATTTTTGCATTCAGATTGCAGTCCTTGGCGTTGGCATCGTTGAAGTTGGTGATGCTCTTGTCAAAAGCCTTGCCGGTAGAGTGGATATACTCAGAACGTACGGTCCAGCCGTCTTTCTTATATTCGAAAGAGAAGGCGTAGCGGTTCTGGTTCAGGCTGCGGGTACCGCTGAAAGTCTCTTTTACAGGTTTTCCATCCTTGTCAAGAACGGAATTTCCAGCAGCATCTTTTTCGTAGATGATGTTTCCCTGTTCATCATCGTTCCATGTTCCCTTTCTTGCATAAGAACCGGTCCATCCGAAGGCACCGATGCGCATGCCGCTTACAGGCATTACCCATACACCTCCGATGATGTTCTTCTGATTATCAACGTCCTTGGTATTGGTTCCCTGTCCGTTGAATACACCAATCTGATAGTGCAGCAGGTTCCTGCCATTGGCATTCTTGAGGAAATCGCCCTGGAACTGAAGACCGATGTCACGGCCGTTGGATGCATGTTCTCCGGCACGGTCGCTGAAACCGGCCAGCTTGCTCACGTTCTGTGAATATCCCATGAAGCCCTGGTCGATAGGGTGCATCGGATTCTCAAAGGTGAACGGGTTCTTGAACTGACCGATCTTCACCTTGAAGTATTCATATTTCTGCCATTCTGCAAACAGATCCACCATTCTCGGACTGGAACCGAGGGTAGAGGTGTTGCCGTTGAACTGAATCTGAGTTTTCCAGTAGAAGTCGCCTGCTATGCGACCTTCGAGAGAGATACGCGCCATACGGATGTTGAATGAGTTGGATTCAGCATCTTTCTGTCCGCTGTACTGATACTGGGTCATTCCATACCCCGACAATTTCACGTTGCTCAACCATGATGGTATTTCGATGGTCTGCTTCTGCTGGGCGCTGGCTGAGACCGAAGCTGCAGCCATGAGCGCCATGATGATGGTTTTCTTCATCTTGTTTCTGTTTTGATTTCTAGGTTTATCTCTTTTCGAGCAATACCACGTTCTCTACGTGAGGGGTATGAGGGAACATATCCACCGGCTGTACGGCAGCTACCTTATACTCCGCATCCATCAACTGCAGGTCGCGTGCCTGGGTTGCCGGGTTGCAGCTTACGTATACGATGCGCTTTGGTGCTGCATTCAGAATGACGTTTATTACGTCTGGGTGCATTCCGGCACGTGGTGGGTCGGTGATGATGACGTCAGGTCGACCGTGCTGTGCGATGAAATCATTGGTCAGGATATCCTTCATGTCGCCTGCATAGAAGAGGGTGTTCTCGATGTTGTTCACCTGAGAATTCACCTTGGCATCCTCTATGGCCTCTGGCACGTACTCGATACCGATTACCTTCTTTGCCTTGTGTGCCACGAAGTTGGCGATGGTTCCGGTGCCGGTATAGAGGTCGTAAACCAGCTCATTTCCGGTAAGGTTGGCAAACTCGCGGGCCACGCAGTAGAGGTGGTAAGCCTGCTCGGTATTGGTCTGGTAGAAACTCTTAGGACCCACCTTGAACTTCAGGTCTTCCATCAGTTCGTAGATATGGTCGTTGCCCTTGAAGAGGCTGAGTTCCAGGTCGTTGATGGTATCGTTTCCCTTCTGGTTGTCTACATACATGAGCGATGTAATCTGAGGGAACTTGTCAGCCACCTGCTGCATCAGCTCCAATGCTCTCTGCTCATCGCCCTCCTCATCGTAGTGGAACTGGAAGACGAGCATCCACTCTCCGGTGTTCGAATTACGAATCATCATGTTGCGGAGCAAACCATGCTGCTCACGCAGGTCGTAGAAGGTATAGTCGTGAGAATCAGCATATTCGAATACGAAGTTGCGGATCTCGTTGCAGAGGTCATCCATCAGCCAGCACTTCTTGATAGGATAAATCTTGTCGAAGGCTCCGGTGATATGGAAACCGATGGCGTTCTGGGCGTGGCGCTCCTTGAGTGATGTTACGGTATCATCCTCTTTCTGAGGGAGCTGAGCCAATTCCTCGGCGGTGAACCATCGCTTGTTGCTGCATCCGAACTCTATCTTGTTGCGGTACTCCTGAGTCTTCACGCTGCCCATGATAGGGCGGAACTCAGGTAGTTCAATCTTTCCGATGCGGGTGAGCTGGTCTTCCACCTGCTTCTGCTTAGCCTTGATCTGCTCTTCGTAAGGCAGGTTCTGCCATTTGCATCCGCCGCAGATGCCGAAGTGCTCGCACATAGGCTCCTGTCGCACCTCGCTCTTCTTGATGAAGCGAACCACCTTGGCTTCGCAATACTTATGTTTCTTCTTTACTACCTGCAAGTCGACAACATCTCCTGGCACACAGAAAGGTACGAAGATGACCTGTTCATCTACGCGTGTGATGCACTTACCCTCGGCTGCTACTGCCTCGATGGTGATGTTCTCTAACAGAGGTAATGGTTTACGTTTTCTTGCCATAATAATGTTTTGTATTTTTTATGGGTGCAAAGATACTGCAATTTTATGAGAAATGCAAGAGTTGTCCCAAATTATTTGCTTTTAAAGGTGAAAAGGCGTTTAAAGGTAAAAAAGTAAAAAGATTATCAGGCGATAACAAAAGTAACAAAAGTAACAGGTAACATTCGGTGTTTGTAAAGGGATAAAATGTGAATGTGAATGTGAATTTGAAATGTAAGTGAAGAAAACGGACTGTCATGTGTATCCTTTTGTCGAGGCTGTTTATTGATGATTTTTGATAGTATATATTTTAATTGTACGTACGCGCGTACCTTATTATATTGGAATTAAATGATATTATATCATTACATGCATTCTTTTTTCTTCACTTACATTTCACATTCACATTCACATTCACATTTTTACATCAGAGGTCACCTGTTACTTTTGTTACTTTTGTTATCGCCCGATAATCTTTTTACTTTTTTACCTTTTTACTTTTTTACCTTTAAACGCCCTTTTACCTTTAAATTACGTCCCGACGCAGCCGTTGCTACGTCGCGACGTGTCTGGCACTGCGTCGGGACGTAGCCATCGCTACGTCGTGACGCAGTTTCGGGCGCATCGGCAGGGAGGCAAAAAACATCAGAATGCAGGCTGCAATCCCGAGAGACGCACTTTCAGATTCGTCAAATATCTTTCTATCGTATACGGGATTGTTAATTTTCTGCCCGTGTGTGCGTCAACAGTATAAAATGTAATCTCGGGATAGCAAAAAAGCGTATAAAAGTTTGGTAGTATCAAATAAAAATCGTATCTTTGCATTACAATTAATAGTTAGCAACGTAAAACGAAATAAAATATATACCTATAACAATTATGAACGAAAAAAGAGTTTATACATTCGGAAACGGAAAAGCAGAAGGCAATGCCCAAATGCGAGAAGTACTTGGTGGTAAAGGCGCAAACCTTGCCGAAATGAACCTGATTGGTGTACCAGTTCCTCCAGGTTTCACCATTACTACAGACACTTGTAATGAATATTATGAAGTGGGTGAGGAAAAAATCAAAGAACTTCTTCAGGACGAAGTGATGGCTGCTGTGGCTCATACTGAGGCATTGATGAACAGCAAGTTCGGTTCTGTAGAGAATCCACTCCTCGTATCAGTACGCTCAGGTGCACGCGCATCTATGCCTGGTATGATGGATACCATCCTCAACCTCGGTTTGAATGACGAAGTAGCTGAGGGATTGGTCAAGAAGACCGGTAACCCTCATTTCGTATACGATTCATATCGCCGTTTCGTACAGATGTACGGTGACGTCGTTATGGGATTGAAGCCTGTAAACAAGGAAGATATCGACCCATTTGAGGCTATCATCGAAAAGGTGAAGGAAGAGCAGGGCGTTACACTTGACAAGGATCTCTCTGTAGAGTCGCTCAAGAAGCTCGTTGAACTCTTCAAGGCTGCCATCAAGGAGCAGACCGGTCAGGATTTCCCTACCAACCCAATCGATCAGCTCTGGGGCGCTATCTGCGCTGTGTTCCGTTCTTGGATGAACGAGCGTGCTATCCTCTACCGCAAGATGGAAGGTATTCCTGATGAGTGGGGTACTGCCGTATCTGTCATGGCGATGGTATTCGGTAACATGGGCGATACATCTGCTACAGGTGTTTGCTTCTCACGTGACGCTGGTAATGGTGAGAATCTCTTCAATGGTGAGTATCTTATCAACGCACAGGGTGAGGACGTGGTAGCCGGTATCCGTACTCCACAGCAGATTACAAAGATTGGTTCTCAGCGCTGGGCTGAGCGTGCAGGTATCTCTGAAGAGGAGCGTGCTGCCAAGTATCCTTCTATGGAAGAGGCTATGCCTGAACTCTATAAGGAACTCGACGCGCTGCAGGATAAGCTGGAGCACCACTATCACGATATGCAGGATATGGAGTTCACCGTACAGGAAGGCAAACTCTGGTTCCTCCAGACTCGTAATGGTAAGCGTACAGGTACAGCTATGGTGAAGATTGCCATGGATCTCCTCCACGAGGGTATGATTGATGAGAAGACTGCTATCCTGCGCTGTGAGCCTCAGAAACTTGATGAGCTTTTGCATCCAGTATTCGATAAGCTGGCTCTTTCTAAGGCTAAGGTCATCACACAGGGCCTCCCTGCATCTCCAGGTGCTGCCTGCGGTCAGATTGTATTCCATGCAGACGATGCTCAGGAGTGGCATGAGGACGGCAAGAAGGTGATCATGGTTCGTATCGAAACATCTCCAGAAGACCTCGCTGGTATGTCAGCTGCTGAGGGTATCCTTACCGCTCGTGGTGGTATGACTTCTCACGCTGCCGTTGTAGCCCGTGGTATGGGTAAGTGCTGTGTATCAGGCGCCGGCTCTATCAACGTAGATTACAAGACTAAGACTGTAGAGATTGAAGGCGTTGTTTACAAGGAGGGTGATTATATCTCTCTGAACGGTACTACAGGTCAGGTTTACGCAGGACAGATTGAGACAAAGGCTGCAGAACTTTCAGGCGACTTCAAGGAGCTGATGGATCTCTGCGACAAGTATACAAAGATGGAAATCCGTACCAATGCGGATACTCCACACGATGCTGAGGTAGCCCGTGCATTCGGCGCCAAGGGTATCGGTCTGACACGTACAGAGCACATGTTCTTCGATGATCAGAAGATTGTAGCTATGCGTGAGATGATTCTGGCAGACTCTGTAGAGGGTCGTGAGAAGGCACTTGCCAAGCTCCTCCCATATCAGAAGGCTGACTTCTATGGAATCCTCAAGGCAATGGATGGCTGCCACGTGAACATCCGCTTGCTCGACCCACCTCTCCACGAGTTCGTACCTCACGATTTGGCTGGTCAGGAGACCATGGCTAAGGAGATGGGTGTAAGCGTAGAGGAAATCAAGAAGCGTGTAAACTCTCTGGCAGAGAACAACCCTATGCTCGGTCATCGCGGTTGCCGTCTCGGTATCACATTCCCAGAGATTACGGCCATGCAGACCCGTGCCATCCTCGGTGCAGCTTGCGAGTTGAAGAAGGAGGGTTACAACCCATGTCCTGAAATCATGGTTCCGCTCATCGGTACCGTTCAGGAGCTCAAGCAGCAGAAGTCTATCATTCTCGCTACTTCTAAGGAGGTATTCGCTGAGTACGGCGTAGAGGTAGAATTTGAGATTGGTACCATGATTGAGATTCCTCGTGCTGCCCTTACAGCAGGTCAGATTGCAGAGGAGGCTCAGTACTTCTCATTCGGTACTAACGACTTGACACAGATGACCTTCGGTTATTCTCGTGATGACATCGCTTCATTCCTCCCTGCATACATGGAGAAGAAGATCTTGAAGGTTGACCCATTCCAGGTTCTCGACCAGGAGGGTGTTGGTCAGCTCATCAAGATGGCTGTTGAGAATGGTCGTGCTACCCGTCCTAACCTCCGCACAGGTATCTGTGGTGAGCACGGTGGTGAGCCTTCATCAGTTAAGTTCTGCGCTAAGGTCGGTATGAACTACGCATCTTGCTCACCATTCCGCGTGCCTATCGCCAGACTTGCGGCGGCACAGGCTGCTGTAGAGGAGTAAATCTCTTCTGAAAGAAGATTGTACGATTAATGATTAGATAATTAGAGGAAAGTGTTTCGTAATGAAGCGCTTTCCTCTTTTTCGTCTTTTTTAGGTTAAATTTCGAAAGAAAATGAGCAAATCATTTGCAAGTTACATTTATTTTCCGTAATTTTGTCGGAAAATAGAGAAATATGACTGCAAGAGAAGATAGAGAAAAGGAAAAATTTACCAAGGAAACTGTAGTAAAGTATTTCTTTGATATGAGTAAATCCACCTATACTATTATGGTTTTAGGTGGGTTGGCTGCATTATTTGGTATAGTTGAGACTAATGAAAGCGGTACCATAAGTGCCATTTTGTTGGGCGTAGTGTTGGCTGCAGTCTTATCAATTATTGGTTATGTAATTTCTAAACGTTAAGAGTATGAATACATTGGCTTTAACTTTTGCAATATGCTTGGTTCCTGCAACAGCATTTTTGATATGGCTCTTTACTCCTTGGGGAAAGAAGTGGTCGAAGGAATTGTAGTGATGAAGAAGATAAAATATATATTATGTGCTTGCCTGATGATGGCAAGTATGGGCATGGAAGCCAAGTCGATGAAGGACTTGCTGGTTTCGATGCCCGATTCTGTTGTGCCTTATCTCAACCACAACCTGCGGCTGGAATTTGCTGAGCTGCAGGAGATGGGAGTGAAGGCAGAAGTGAAGAATCTTTTAGGCGAAACGAGTGTGATGGATACGCTGACTGCAGATTTCGTTCAGTTGAGAACGAGTAAGAGCGCTACTTTGCAGATGAAGAAACTGCCATCGGCTAACGGCGATTCGCTGCTTTGCGTGGTGAAGACTTTTGCCGGAGTAGAGAAGGAGAGTGAACTCTATCTCTTTAATCAGGATTGGCAAGAGCAGGATGCCAGCAGGATTTTCGATGGGAAATCTTTGCAGCAACTGGCTTCCGGTCTTGTTGCCAAACCCGATACGATGAGCGAGGCTAAGTTTGAGGAACTCAAGGGGAAAATTGAACTCAAAATCGTGAGTGCTTTGCTCCTGCAACATGAAAACAGCCTCGTAGTGCGCTTGGCTTTACCTTTCGTGTCTGCTGACGATAAGAAGGCTATAAATGCAATAAAAGTGCAAAGAAAATATAATTGGAATGGTAAAACTTTTAAGGAGAGTTAAATTCTTGAAGTTTTTTGCTATAAACTATTGCAGGTTACAAGATTATTTGTACCTTTGCATCGTGTTTTTCATGGTATTAGATTATTAAGGTTAATAAAAGATTGGTTGTCGTGAGACAATCAATTTTTTTTGTCCCTATCTGAAGGCATTAGCCTCTTGTCTTACCCATCGGCTGGAGGCCGTTGGTTCAGACCGCAGGGCGATGTTTAGAAGATAACCATTCCGATGATACCGCAGATGAAAAGCAGCAGGATAGGGTTGGTCTTTCTGAATTTTGTGAAGTAGAAAGCAGCCAGAAACAGCACGATGCTTGCTCCGAAGACAAACGGATTGTCGGTTGGTGATCCGAAGTTCTCTTTATTCATCAGGAGAACGGCGGCAGCAGCTATCAGTCCGATGATGGCAGGGCGGAGTCCCGCAAAGATATCCTTTACGATTTTAGAATCCTTGTGCGTAATCAGATAGCGGCTGATGAGAATCATGATGATGAAAGGCAGCCACATGATGGAGAGCGAAGCCAATACCGAACTCAGACAGGCTGCCCAAGTAGGATAGCCGTCGTGAAGGCAGGCGGTATAACCTACGTAGGTGGCACAGTTGATTCCGATAGGTCCCGGTGTAGACTGGCTGATAGCCACAATATCCGTAAACTCAGCATTGGTAAGCCAATGGTTCTTCACTACCGTCTCGTTATGGATGAGCGAAAGCATCGCATATCCGCCACCAAAATTAAATGTACCAATCTTGGTAAATATCAGAAATAACTTTAGAAATAGCATAATCTCTATATTTTTTACCTTTTTACTTTTTTTACCTTTCCATAGAGCCAGCCCAGCACACCGGCTGCGATGATGATGTAGATAGGGGAGATACCGAAAGCTGCAATCAGCAGACAGCAGACAACGGGAATCCAGATGTTGTAGCGGTTGATGTTTGCCGTCTTTGCCATCTTGAAGCAAGGCGCAGCAATGAGCGCTACCACGGCAGGGCGCACACCCATGAAGAACTTACCCACCCAATAATTGTCCTTGAAATGCTGGAAGAACATGGCGATGATGAGAATGGCGATGATAGAAGGCAGGGCGATGCCTATGGCACCCACAATGCCTCCCCAGACTCCCTTCAGCTTATAGCCGATATGACTCGCCATGTCGATGGCGAAGATGCCCGGAGTGGTCTGAGCCACTACCATGATATCCATGAACTCCTGTTTGTTCATCCACTGGTTCTTGTCTACAAATTCCTGTTCCATGATCGGTATCATGGCGTAGCCTCCACCTAGCGTGAATGCCCCGATTTTATTGCACGTGAGGAAAAATTTTACTAACATATCAGTTGCTTCTATATTATTTTTCTCTTATATCTGTTGAAATCGGCTGCAAAAATACACATAATTTGTTAAATATGCTAGCTTTCATGCGGATAATCTTCAAAATCGTGTGCTTTTTACCCGAAAATTTGTATCTTTGCAGCTAATATTTTATAATAAAAAGACATTAAACTATGAATCTGAAAGTACGCCTAGCAGTGATGAACTTCCTGGAGTTTGCAGTTTGGGGAGCTTATCTTACGTCTATGGGCAACTATCTCGGCAAGGCTGGGATGGGTGCCGAGATTTCCTGGTTCTATACCATACAGGGAATCGTATCTATTTTTATGCCTACATTGATGGGCATTGTGGCAGATAAGTATATCCAGCCGCAACGTCTTTTGGGCTATTGTCACCTTTTGGCAGGTGCAGCCATGATAGGTCTGTTCGGTATGGGACAGGCTAGTCAGACTCCTAATGAGGCTATGTTTATTGCCGTTTACACCTTCAGCGTGGCTTTCTATATGCCTACATTGGCATTGTCAAATACTTCGGCATTCAGTATATTGAAGAGCAACGGGCTCGACACCGTGAAGGCTTTTCCGCCAATCCGTGTGTTCGGAACCGTGGGCTTCATTCTCACGATGTGGATTGTGAACTGTGCTACCTGGGACAACGGTTCATTCTCGTTCCTGTTGAGCGAGAACGCCCATAAGTTCCAGTATACCCATTATCAGTTCCTGGTATCGGGTGTGCTCAGCATTCTTCTCTTCCTCTATTGCTTCTCATTGCCAGCCTGTCCTATCGTGAAGAAAGAGACAAAGAGCTGGGTAGAGACATGGGGTTTCGATTCCTTCAAACTCTTCAAGAGCCGTGAGATGGCGATGTTCTTCATCTTCTCTTGCATGCTCGGTATGAGTCTGCAGGTAACCAATGGTTATGCCACTCCGTTCATTACCAGTTTCAAGGGTGATCCTGCGATGCTCGATACTTTTGCAGCTAACAATGCTACGCTCCTGGTATCCATCTCTCAGGTGGCCGAGGCGCTCTGCATCCTTCTCATTCCGTTCTTCCTGAAGCGTTATGGCATCAAGGTTGTGATGCTCATCGCCATGTTGGCATGGGTTTTGCGATTCGGCTTCTTCGGATTGGGCAATCCTGCATTTCCGGGTGTTACCTTCTTTATCCTCTCATGCATCGTTTACGGTGTAGCCTTCGACTTCTTCAATGTGTCGGGCGGTCTGTTTGTAGACCAGAAATGTGATGTGAAGGTAAGAGCATCGGCTCAGGGACTGTTCATGCTGATGACCAACGGTCTGGGAGCATCTATCGGAACCATTCTCGCAGGTATGGTCATCAACCATTACTGCCACTGGACAGATGACGGCTACCTGATGGGTGACTGGAAAACCTGCTGGTTCATCTTTGCCGGTTATGCGCTCGTGGTAGCAGTAGCCTTTGCTGTCCTTTTCCGTCCGAAGAAAGAACAGAAATAAGAAAGAAAAAGGTCATACTCAACGCGAGAGTAAAAGCAGAATGTTACGTAAGAATATAAATAAATTTAAATAAAGAAAGGGTACATAATGATGTTGTACAAACTTAAACTCGCTGCCTGTTTTGGCATTCCGGAAGCTTTCGGGACATGTATTATTAGTTTGGTAGACGAAGCCGAAAAAAGAGCTTTGTCTATTATGACTACTGAATATGTAGCAGAGCAGCTGAAGGCATGTAATTCGAAAACTTCTGATTTTAAAAATGATGTGATCTCTGTACTTTGGACACTATTTGACAGGCTCAATGTTGACGATTTCTATCTCGAATTCGATGCTACGCCAGAGAGGGGAGTATATGCTACTCTTGTGAATAAAATCACAAATGAACGTATGAGCATCAAGACTGACCAGGCTGTGTTGCTGTCTGTGGCTGCGGATATAGAAATGTATACAACAGAGCTGGTTATAAAGGAAATTTCTACTCCTTTTAATAAAAATGATATGAGTTCGACTTCTTGTGCGGTACCTATTTCGGCTTTGCCAGACCAGATGCTTGAGAAGGCATTGGATTGTGCCATTAATGAAGAAGATTACGAAACAGCCTCAGCCATTCGCGATGAGATAGAGCGCCGCAAAGGCAAAAAAAGTGAATAATTAAAGGATATTCTTGCGGAATAACAGAAAATTAAGAAGAAAAAGTAACAATAAGAGGAAATGAAAGAAGTTAGATTTTTCTATGTGCCAGATGCGGCTACACAGACAGAACTGCCTCAGGAAGAGGCTACTCATGCACTCAGGGTTTTGCGTATCCAGGCGGGGGACGAATTGTTCCTGATGGATGGCAAGGGGGTGTTCTACCGTGCAGAAGTTTCGCTGGCTACCAACAAACGGTGCATCTATGAGGTGAAGGAGGTTATGCCGCAGCAGCCTGCCTGGCGAGGACACATTCACCTGGCCATCGCCCCGACAAAGATGATGGACCGCATTGAATGGATGGCAGAGAAGGCTACGGAAATCGGCTTCGATGAAATCTCTTTCCTCAACTGCAAGTTCTCTGAACGCAAGGTCATCCGCATAGACCGCATCGACAAGATTGTGGTTTCTGCCGTCAAGCAGAGCCACAAGGCTTGGAAACCTGTAGTCAACGAACTGCAGAACTTTAAAGATTTTATTACGGCTCCCCGCAATGGCAGAAAGTTTATCTGCCATTGTTATGAGGAGATAGAAAAGAAAGACTTTTTTGCCGAGATTTCCAAGTCATGCCCAACTGATGATTCTGCCGGAGCAGCCCAGGAGGGTACTGATGACATCACCGTGCTGGTAGGACCTGAGGGCGATTTCTCTATCGATGAGGTGAGACTGGCCCTGGAAAACGGATATGAGAGTGTTTCGCTTGGCACCAGTCGCCTCCGTACGGAAACAGCAGGATTGGTGGCTGTCAACATGTGCCATCTGGCAAGAGCTTTATAATATTTACTAGTGTGATGAAAAGATTGTATAAGAGTTTGATGTTCATGTGCTTGGCTGTCGTATTGGGATTGCTGAGCTCATGCTCGGGCACTGACTATCTCAATGCCATTCCAAAGAAAAGTACTGCGCTCATCTCTGTTGACATGCAGCAGATGGCATCCGGCAAAAGCGATGAAGACAAGGCGGGAATGCTAAAGTCTCTGCTGCACGTTGAGGATGCATCGAAGTGTGGCATCGACATCTCAGAGAAGATATTCCTCTTTGAGAGTGCTGATGGCAACCTCGGACTTTGTGCCAAGGTGAGCGATGAGGGCGATGTTGAAGACTGGCTTGCTTCGCTTGCCAAACAGCATATCGCTACAGAGGTGAAGGAGCGCAAAGGCTTTCATTTCTCTGTATTGAAAAATTCGTGGCTGCTCGGCTTTTCTGATCAGGCACTCCTCGTTATGGGACCGGTTGTAGCCGATGCGCAGGCCCAGCTCCAGCAGCAGATGGTGAAATATCTGAAGGCTGATGAGGACGAAGGTATTACCGCATCGCCTATGTTCGAGCGACTGGAAACCATCACTTCGCCTATGGCTATGGTGGCTCAGGCTCAGGCGCTGCCGGAGAAGTTCGTAGCTCCATTTACTCTTGGCACGCCTAAGGATACCGACCCTTCGCAGGTAGTGATTGCTGCTGAGATGGACGTGAAAGACGGTATCCTGCAGGTGAAGGGAGAAACCTTCTCCTTTAATAAAGAAATATATGAGGCCCTGAAGAAGGCGGCTCAAACCTATCGTCCGATTAAAGGCAGCTACGTCAAGTCGATGCCTGCTGATGCCCTGGCGGGTATCTTCATGAACGTAAAGGGCGAGCAGTTCCTGCCGATGATGCAGAGCAACCGCAGCCTTCAGACCCTCCTGATGGGTATCAACCAGGCTATCGATATGGATAATATCATCCGTAGTGTGGATGGGGATATGGCTATCGTGTTGCCTTCGCTTACGGATAACAATATGCAGATGACGATGGCTGCTAAACTGTCGCATGCCAAGTGGTTGGGCGATGTTGATTATTGGAAAACTTCATGTCCGGCTGGTGCGAAGATAGCCAATTGGGGCAAGAATGCTTACTTCTATACCGACGGCAAGACCTCGTTCTATTTCGGTGTGACGGATGACAAGCAGTTCTTTAGCGGAAGCGACCAGCTGATGGCGCAATATGCCGTGAAACCAAGTAATCATCCGATAGATGCAAAGATTCAGAAACTCATCGTCGGTCAGAAACTGGCAATGGTCATCAATCTCGCCAAGAGTTCTGATAGTGACGGCTCGGGCAAGGATGATGCCATCTCTACCGTAACCGGTCTGCTCACCCCTGTCTTTGGAAATCTTACTTCGGTGGTCTATACTTTAAAGGTAAAAGATTAAACATTAAACATAAAAAAAGTGGAAAAGATTCAGCTTCATTCCGTTCTCCCACAGGTTTTTGCCCAGCGCAACGACCTGGATTCGGAGATATGGAAGCAGGATGTTACCTTCGAGAAAGGTCATCTTTATCTTATCGAGGCAGAGAGTGGCAGCGGAAAGAGTACTTTCTGCAGCTATGTGCTCGGCTATCGTCACGACTACAGCGGAAGCGTGATGTTCGACAATGATGTTACCGCCAACTACAAGGTGAAAGACTGGGTAGAGATGCGCAAAAAGCACATCAGCCATCTCTTTCAGGAACTCCGTCTCTTCCCTGAGCTTACTGCCCTGGAGAATGTAGAAATTAAGAACAAAATAATCGGATTCAAGACGCGTGAGCAGATTCTTAAATGGTTTGAGATGCTCGGTATTGCTGATAAGGTAGATGCCAAAATCGGCAGAATGTCGTTCGGACAGCAGCAGCGTGTGGCAATGATGCGTGCGCTCTGTCAGCCTTTCGACTTCATTCTGGCTGATGAGCCTATTAGTCACCTCGACGACAACAATTCGCGCATCATGGCAGATATCATGATGACCGAAGCGAAGGAGCAGGGGGCTGGCGTCATTGTAACCAGTATCGGTAAGCACATGGGCTTGCCCTACGAGCACGTGTTTAAACTTTAGTAAAGTTAATAGTTGACAGTTTATAGTTTATAGTTAATAGCAAGTTTGCTATAAACTGAAAATTATAAATTATAAATTTAAAATTTAAAATGAATCTCGTTTGGAAATTATTGCGTCAGCATATCAGCATACCTCAGTTTGCGGGCTTTGCCTTCGCCAATCTCTTCGGTATGCTCATCGTTCTTTTCGGCTTCCAGTTTTATCAGGACGTGCTGCCTGTCTTCACTCAGGAAGACAGTTTCATGAAAGCCGACTACCTCATCATGAGCAAGAAGATAGGTATGGGAAATACCATCAGCGGCCGTTCCAATATCTTCTCGGGTTCTGAAATCGATGAAATCGGAGACCAGAAGTTTGTGAAGAAAATAGGAAAATTCACCTCTACTGAATATAAGGTAGATGCCCAGATGGGTGTAAACGGCGTGAACGTTCTAAATAGCGAACTCTTCTTCGAGAGTGTGCCTGACGGTTTTGTTGATGTGCCGCTCAAGAACTGGAAATATACGCCGGGAACTCAGGAGGTGCCAATCATCCTCCCGCGTACCTATATTAATATGTATAACTTCGGTTTCGCCCAGAGTCATTCGCTCCCTAAAATCAGCGATGGACTGATGGGCATGATTGATTTCAATATCCAGATTCAGGCTGGTGGCAAGAAAGAGCAGTTCAAGGGAAAGGTAATCGGTTTCTCTTCGCGACTCAACACCATCCTTGTTCCACAGGCATTCATGGACTGGAGTAACCAGGAATTTGCGCCAAACCAGAAGAGCGATCCTAACCGCCTCATCGTAGAGGTAGGAAACCCAGGAGACGAGAACATCACTAAATACCTGGATGATAATGGTTATGAGGTAGAGACAGACAAACTGGATGCAGAGAAGACTACCTATTTCCTCCGCATGATGGTATCGATGGTGATGATTATCGGTTTGGTTATCTCTGTCTTGAGTTTCTACATTCTGATGCTCAGCATCTATCTGCTGGTACAGAAGAATTCTTCTAAGTTGGAGAATCTTCTTCTGATAGGTTACAGTCCGAACAATGTAGCAAAGCCATATCAGGTGCTCACCATCGCGCTGAACATCGTGGTACTCATCATCGCGTGGATCATCCTCTTCTTCCTTCGCGATTACTACATGAGCTTCATTGAAACCCTCTTCCCTGATATCGACGAGGGCACCATGCTCCCAGCCATCGCCCTGGGTCTGTTCCTGTTCCTGATAGTTTCTATCCTGAACATCGTAGCCATCCGACGCAAGGTAATGAGCATCTGGCAGCGAAAGGAGTAAGAGTGCCTAGCCTCCGTTCCAGACGATTCCATCGCCTGTCATAAAAGCTCAGTCCCCCGCTTTTAGCCTCCAGAAAAAACTATAAGCAAACCCCCGTTATGAAATAACAAATTAAAGGAAATCTGCGTTATTTGCTTAACGCAGATTTTTTTTATGTTATAAAACACATTTTTTCATGCTGTTGTAACACTTATATCGAATTTTTTGTTTAATTTTGCACCCGTAATAGATATTTGGGGGCTATTCCCCCGTATTATTAATTAATTTTTTAAAAAAGGTATGCTGAAAAGATTGCATTTACTTCTGGCTTTGTTCATCCTGACGGTGAACGCTGCAATGGCTCAGATTACCACTTCAGGCATTAGTGGTAAGATTTCTTCCAATGGCGAAACCGTTATTGGTGCTACAGTTACTGCTACACACCAGCCATCTGGTACTGTGTATCGTGCTGTAACAAATGTAGATGGTCGCTATACTATTCAGGGTATGCGTCCAGGTGGTCCTTACAAGGTAAGTATCTCTTATATCGGATATAAGGACAAGGTTTTCAACAATGTCAGTCTGAACTTGGGTGAAAGCCAAAATCTCTCTTGCTCTCTTCAGGAAGATGCCAAGCAGCTTCAGGAGGTTGTTGTTTCGGGTAAGGCTGGTCTGAATGGTACGAAGACCGGTGCGGCCATGAGTATCAATGCTCAGCAGATAGCTGATATGCCTTCTATCTCGCACAGTATTGCGGATGTGGCTCGCCTGAATCCACAGCTTACTACAAACGGGCAGTCTGGTTCTATGTCATTTGCCGGTATGAACAACCGTTATAATTCATTCCAGATTGATGGTGTGATGAATAACGACGTGTTCGGTCTTACTGCTAATGGCAGTAATGGCGGTCAGGCTGGATCTCAGCCTGTTTCTATGGAGACTATTGACCAGATTCAGGTAAATATCGCTCCTTTCGATGTTCGCCAGGGTGGTTTTACCGGTGGTGCCATCAACGCGGTAACCAAGAGCGGTACCAATGAATTCCATGGAAGTGGCTATTTCTATGGAAACAACCAGGATTTGGTAGGTCGTCATTATAAGAATATGGATGGTACCTATGCTCAGCCTTATGATGATGAGAAGGAAACTTTGTTCGGATTTACGCTCGGTGGTCCAATCATCAAAAACAAACTCTTCTTCTTCGCAAACTATGAGAATTCAGAAAAGTCGTACCCAACTCAGTATACCATCGATTCTCCAGATGTTAAGTTTAATCCGGATTTGGCTCAGGACTTGATGTCTAAGATTTATGACTTGGCTAACCGTCAGGGGTATGATTATGCAACTTCATGGGCAGATAAGGATAAGAACGTGAAGAGCCAGAAAGCTGGTTTGAAGTTGGATTGGAATATCAACGAGTTCAACAAGTTCTCTGTACGTTGGAGTTATGTTGATGCTAAGCAGACGCTTGGTCTGGGTGGTATTGCTACATTGAATACTACCGACCACTTGTATGATTTCAAATCTAAAACTCATTCTTTCTCAGCAGAGTTGCAGAGCCGCATCTCTCCAAACCTGAGCAATGAGGCACGTGTATCTTACGTTCGTGTTCGTGATGAGCGTACTTCTGGTCAGCCTGCACCATCTATCACTATCTATAAGGTAGGAAATGGTACCATGAATATCGGTAATGAATATTCCTCAATGGCTAATGGATTGAAACAGGACATTTATACCCTCGAAGATAACTTTACATGGTACAAGGGTAATCATACACTGACATTCGGTACACATAATGAGCTTTACAAGTTCTCTAACCTCTTCCTTCAGAATCTCTATGGATGCTATTATTTTGATACTCCTGAAGATTTTCTGAATTATTATAATGGTTGTGGAGCCGATGGTTTTGGAGGTGATGGTAAGTATATCAAGAACTTCTACTTCACACAGGCTAATGTTGAGGTGACTGGTAATCCTCGTTGGGCACCAGAGTTTAGCGCAGCTCAGCTGGGCTTTTATGTACAGGACAAGTGGGATGTGACAGACAGCTTCCAGCTCACCTATGGTCTCCGTATGGATATGCCTCTGTTCTTTGATACTCCTGCCGAGAATGCTAAGTTCAATGAGTGGGCAGCAGGTAAGGGATATGGTTTCAAGACCAATCAGAAACTTGCCAGTACACCAATGTGGAGCCCTCGTGTAGGTTTCCGTTGGGATATTGAAAAGAACCGCAAATATATACTTCGTGGAGGTATCGGTGTATTCACTGGTCGTATTCCTTTCGTCTGGTTGAGCAACAACTTTACGAATACTGGTGTGCAGACATCTTCTTACTCTGCAAAAAATAATTCTGCTGTGCAGCTCATCATGGATCCTAACAAGCAGACTCAGAATGCAGATAATCTGAAGGCTACCGGTAGCCAGCTGATCAATGTGTTTGACAAGGATTTCAAGTTCACTCAGACTATGCGTGTTAACCTTGGTTTCGATTTCAATCTCCTGGGTATCGACTGGACTGCTGAGGGTATCTTCAGCAAGAGTCTGAATGATGTTTATTACAAGAACTTGGCTTATGAGGAGTCTGGTAAGACCTTGTCTCAGACCTCTTACATGAACTGGGATAACCGTCCTCTTTATACAAAGGTGGCAGATGCTAAGTCGTTTACCAACATCTATGCAATGTATAATACCAGCAAGGGCTATAGCTACAGCCTGTCTTTGTCAGCAGCTAAGCACTTTGCGTTCGGTCTTGATCTGAATGCATCTTATACATTCACTCACTCAGAGTCTGTAAGCAGTATGACCTCATCTGTTGCTCAGAGCAACTGGCGTAATACTCATACTTATCGCTTCTCAAACAACCCAGAGTTGGCTAATAGTGGTTATAATGTGCCTCATACAGTGAAGGCTTCTGCTTTCTATCACTTCAACTGGGGAACCAACAAGTTGTTTACCACTACTGTAGGTCTTATCTACCAGGGTCAGAGCGGTTCTCCTTACTCTCTCGTTTATAGTGGAGATATCAACGGAGATAATGGTACAAGTAATGACTTGATTTTCATCCCTACAGATGCGCAGGTAGACCAAATGAAGTTCTTGGGTACAGATGCTTATACTGCTGAGCAGCAGCGTGCTAATTTGAAGCAGTGGCTTGCTACTACTCGTTATGTGAAGGATCATCGTGGTGAGTACTTCGAGCGTTATGGTGATAACTTGCCATTCGAGAGTCATTTCGACTTCCACTTCGGTCAGAAGTTTGGCATCCGTACAGGTAAGTATGTACATGCTTTGGAACTTACTCTGGATATCATGAACGTGGCTAACCTCCTGAACAAGGATTGGGGCCGTACCTTCAGTAGTGGTTATAACAGCGAGTTTGTTTCTCCTATCACGTACAAGGGTGATGGTGTATTCCAGTTCGCTAACCCATCAGATATGCCTCTCAAGTATCCTAGCTCATACTATAGCCGCTGGCGTGGCCAGGTTGGTTTGAAGTATACATTCTAAGGTATATACGAATCGAGATTAACAAAGATTTTGTATAAACAATAAAAGGGTATGAAGAAAGTTTAGATAATAGTTGGCGCATAACAATTGACTAACGCATGCACAACAGGTGTTGTGCATGCGCATATCAGCTGTTATGCAAGCGCACAACAGCTGTTGTGCGACCGGAGATACTAACTATCTCAAAAACTTATGTTATATTTTCTAACAACATATATTATCTTTTCAGACAACATATCATTAATATCATTAATATAAAAAGAGGGTGAATCATAAGTAAATGATTCACCCTCTTTCTGGTTTTATAAGAACAAGTCTTTCTTTGGCATGTTTGCCATATATTTCTTTCTCAGTTTCTCGAAGAAAGCCATTGTATCGTTAGAGAAACCATGTCCCTTCCAGGTGGATGTGTTCGTGATGAGAATCCAGCATTGGTTATCCGGATATTTCAAGACAATGGCTGATGTGCCAGCCAGCGAACCTGTACGAATCCATGGTTTGTTGCTCTTTGGTGTATAGTTCCAGCCGATAGAGTATTGGTGGTCAGCCTGCTCGCGCGTCATAAACTCGATACTCTTCTTACTGAGGATATCCTTGACATGTGGCAAACCATCGATGCTGGCAATAAAGCGGCTCAACTCTGCAGTCGAACCACACCAGGCACCTGCACCCGAGAGACGTGGAAGGTCGGTATCGCCATAGCATTTCTCTACCAGTCTGCCGCTGTTGTTATATTCGTATACCGGAATACTTCCTCCATGCATGTAGTATTTCGTCTCGTTAGGTCTGCGGTCCTTTAAGTAAGTTCCCGCAATATGCATGTCGTAGCAGCCGGCTGGGTGGAGCACATACTTCTGCATGAAGTTTTCATATTTCATTCCGCTCTTCTTTTCTATAATCATGGAGAGAATCATGTAGCCTAGATTGCTGTAGCATTTGCCTTTGCCAGGAGTATAGCCCAAGTGGCGCTTCAAGAGAATCTTGAGCAGGGTAGGGTGATCAGGTGGCGTTTTGAGATGGTTCTGCATCATGATGTAGCGGGTGGAAGATACCGGGTCACCGGCATAATTGTTGAAACCAGCCTGATGGCGCAGCAACTGTTCTACGGTGATGTCGTAATATCGCTTGTCCTTGATACTGTTGTTGTAAACGGTATCGCGCAGGATTCCCTTTTCGCCAAACACCTTCTCGTTCAGCTTGAGTTTCTTCATCTCCTGCAACTTCATGATACCTACGGCTGTAATCAGTTTCGATACAGAGGCGAAGCGCATCAGCATGTTAGGCTCCATTCTGATGCCTCGCTCCTTATCCGCCATTCCGAATCCGCGGGCATAGAGTAGCGAGTCGTTGCGGGTGATGACGAGTTGGGCTCCATTGATTTCCCATCTCTTGAGATACCTTTCTATTACCGAGTCCATCTCATGATATTCCTTCCCCTCTGTCAGGGCATTTGAGATGGAATCGTTGATGTGAACCTTAGGGAGCGAATCTGCCGCCTTGTTCTTATCTGATGCTGATGTACAGCGAGATACACAGCTGTGTGTAGTCCATCCTACGATTGCTGTAAAGGTAAGCAATATGATTGCTATGCGTTTTTTTCTTAGTCGTCGTGCCATTTTATTTAATTTTTCTTATGCAAAGATAATGCAATCTTCTCAAATAACAAAACATTGAAAATATATTTAAATTTATTTTGTATTGTCTATGAATTATCGTACCTTTGTACCCAGTTATAAAGAAAAACAATGAAGAAGGTATTAAAAAAGGTATTAAGATCCATATTCTATATAGTAGTCATGTCGGTTCTGGCATTCCTGCCCGACTTCTGGCTTTGGCACATCGGGGTGAGTGAGTGGCCTTTGCTGCTAGCCATCTTATGGTGGGTTCCCTCGTTGTTACTTGTTCTTGCCGAAGTGGGGTTGCAGATGGGGTTCTTCCATAAGTTGTCAGTCCGTGTACTCTTTACTACCATACTTTTCTCGGCATTCCCTAAGGTTGTCTTCATCCTGTTCGATGCATTTCTTCCTTGTTTTTTTGCTCTGATTCCAGCTTTGGGTGTAATGGGGTGGTTTGCCTTCGGCTTTATAGAGGGTTGGAAGCGGTTAGAACTGAAACATATTACCTTTACCTCGCCCGATTTGCCACCTTATTTTGATGGTTACCGTCTGGTACAGATTACCGACTTTCATCTCGGTTCGTTTCCTCCCGGCAATGATTTCGTGCAGAAGGTGGTGGATGCGACCAACAATGAAGAACCCGATATGATTCTCTTTACGGGCGATCTGGTCAATAACCAAGCCGGCGAAGTGGAGCCTTATCTGGATACGCTGGGGCAGCTTCATGCGTCAGATGGCATCTATTCTATCTGGGGAAATCATGATTATTGTGAATATGGCAACAATCATTCTATTGGCGCTTTGAAGAGAAACCGCCGTATGCTTTATGGTTATCAGGAAAGTTTGGGGTGGCATCAGCTGATGAACGAACATCATGTGGTGAGTCATGGTATGGCATCTATCGCTGTAATAGGCGTAGAGAATCCCGGTCAGCCTCCTTTCACCAATCGCAGTAATCTGAAGAAAGCGATGAAGGGGTTGAATCCAGATATGTTTAAAATCCTCTTGAGTCATGATCCTCACCATTGGCGCAGAGAAGTAGTTGGTAAGAAGATACAACTTACTCTGGCGGGACATACGCATGCCGGACAATTGAAAATAGGTAAGTGGACGCCTGCCCGCATGGCTTTCAAAGAGTGGGGCGGAGCTTACCGGATTGGTGAGCAGATGCTCTATGTATCATCGGGTATTGGTGGTTCTTTCCCTTTCCGCCTAGGCGCATGGCCTGAACTGACAGTTATCACGCTGAAACGTGATTTATAGTTCTTAAAGATAACGAAACTGGTGTTTAAGTGTTAACATATAGTTAAATATTAGCCGCTTGAACCATTGTGATGAAAAAAACGTGTTAAAAATTTGGTGGTTCGAATAAATGTTGTACCTTTGCACTAGTTTTCGCATATATTTGGGCAAATGGGGGGTGTCGTGAGATTGTACTCCATTTGTTTTTTGAAACAAGGCGAAAATACTTCACATCAGAAGTAGCTGTTCACATTTTAAATTTTATATTTAATATTGATAATAATGAAGATTTCTGTAGAAGAACAATATAAATACGTAAAACTTACTCTCCCGGATGGAAGCAAGGTTGAAGGTCAGGCTGTCTTGTTGCATGCCTGTTGTGCACCTTGTTCGGCGGCTATCGTAGAATGTATGCTTCGTAATGGTATGAAGCCTACTGTATATTTCAGTAACAGTAATATCTATCCTCAGCAGGAGTATGATGTTCGTAAACATGAACTGAAACGATTTCTGGAAGCCCAGAATGTACCTTATGTAGAGGATGAGTATGATCATCATGAGTGGCTTTCTGTTATTAAGGGTTTAGAGGATGAGCCCGAGCGTGGCAGCCGTTGTTCTGTCTGCTTTCAGTTCCGCCTCTCTCATGCAGCCAAGTATGCGCAGGAGCATGGATTTCACCTTCTTACTACCACGTTGGCATCTTCGCGCTGGAAGAATATCAGGCAGATAGATACTGCCGGTCATCTTGCCGTTGAGGCTTATCCTGATGTAGAATGGTGGGATATGAATTGGCGGAAGGGCGGTTTGCAGAATCGCCGAGGTGAACTCTTGAGAATCAATGAATTCTATAATCAGTTATATTGTGGTTGTGAATTCAGTATGAGATAAATGAAAAAGCCCAGGACATCACGCCCTGGGCTTTTTTATAAGAATCTGTGAAATCTGTAGTGTTTAAGAAAGACCAGTAATCTCACCGTTTACTACATCAATGCGCTCAGCCTGTGGGCTCTTTGGTAAGCCCGGCATACGCATGATAGGACCAGCGATGACTACAATCATCTCGGCACCCATATTTACGGTGATGTCGCGAACGTGGAGTTCGAAACCTTCTGTAGGACCGTATGCCTTGGCATCGGTAGAGAAACTGTACTGAGTCTTGGCAATACAGATAGGGAACTTTTCAGCACCCAGTTTCTTGATCTCTTCAATCATCGCCTTGGCAGAATCGCTCAATGTCACGCTGCCTGCTCCGTAAAGATTGAATGCAACCTTTTCTATCTTCTCCTCAACGCTATCGTTATCATCGTAAGCAAAATAGAGAGGGGCTGATGGACGCTCATCAATGGTCTTCACTACGAGGTTGGCAAGTTCAATGGCACCGTTTCCGCCTTCGGCAAAGGCGCTGTTTACGGCGAAACCGCAACCCATCTCCTCGCAATGCTTGCGCAATACTTCAATTTCTTCATCTGTATCGGTTGCAAACTTGTTGAATGCAATCACTACAGTCTGACCAAAGCTCTGCAGGTTCTTTACGTGCTTGTCGAGGTTCCAGTAACCGGCTTCCATACCTGCGATATTTGGCTTCTTGATATCTTCCTGAGCTACACCACCATGCATCTTCAATGCCTGGAGGGTAACAACGAGAACGGTGAGGTCTGGTTGCAAACCTGTCTTGCGGCATTTGATGTCATAGAACTTCTCTGCACCGAGATCTGCACCGAATCCTGCCTCTGTAATAGCATAGTCGCCATACTCAAGAGCAGCAGCAGTAGCCATGACGGAATTGCAGCCATGAGCAATGTTGGCAAAAGGACCGCAATGAACAAATGCCGGTGTACCCTCTGTTGTCTGAACCAGATTTGGCTTCAAAGCATCGAGAAGAAGAGCTACGATACTGCCACCTACACCCATATCCTTTACGGTAAATGGCTTGTCATCCTCGGTGATGCCCAGGAGAATATTATCGATACGGCGACGAAGATCATCGATGCTTGTTGCGAAACACATGATAGCCATAATCTCAGAAGCTGGCGTAATATCGAAACCAGACTCTGTCTCGATGCCGTTCTTATCTCCTATACCGGTGATGATGCGGCGCAAGCCTCTATCGTTCACATCCATGACGCGACGCCAAAGAATCTTCTTGAGTTTGAAACCCTCTGCTTCGTGCTGGAAACGGTAATTGTCCAGAAGGGCAGAGATCATGTTGTTGGCCTCTGTGATGGCATGGAAATCGCCAGTGAAATGGAGATTAATCTTATCCATAGGCAAAACCTGGGCATAACCGCCACCTGCAGCACCACCCTTCATGCCGAAGCAAGGACCCAGAGATGGTTCGCGAAGAGCCACTACAGCCTTCTTGCCAATCTTCTGCATACCCAGGGCGAGACCCACGGATACGGTGGTCTTGCCATTACCAGCCTTGGTAGGACTGATAGCGGTAACGAGGATGAGGTGATGGTTCTTAAACTTGTTTCTGTCAATTCTGGCCGTAGTAATCTTAGCGATGTAACGGCCGTAGTTTTCCACTTGGTCTTCGTGAATTCCAAGTTCTGCTGCCACTTCATTGATAGGGCGCAATTTTACCGATTTAGCTATTTCAATATCTGTTAACATAAAATAAATAGTTTTATGGTGCAAAGGTACAGAAAAGTATTCATATATTAAAATAAGAAAGTATAAAAAAACAAAATAAAAAAAGGAAGACTTTCCCCATTTTCAAATGACGAAGTTTAAAAAAGGTAAATTGTAGGATTTTGTCGTGTGAATGTAGTACCTTTGCAAGCGAATTTATATTTTATAGTACGTATGAACAAGTCTTTAGCATTAGCTCATTTTCAGACGAGCTTTCAGTTTATCACGCATCAGAACGAACGCTTCTCTTATCTCGAAGGAGCCTATCTAGCACTTATCGGAGGATGTGATTGGATTCAGCTTCGCATGAAAGGTGCTACCGATGAAGAGGTTGAGCCTATAGCCCATAAGTTAAAGTTGGCTTGCGAGGGTGCCGGTGCAACTTTTATCCTCGACGACCGTGTAGAACTGGTGAAGAAGTTACAGATAGATGGTGTACATCTTGGGAAGAATGATATGCCGGTTGATGAGGCCCGTAAGTTCCTGGGTGATGAATTCATTATCGGAGGCACAGCCAATACTTTTGATGATATTCGTCGTTTGCATGAACAGGGGGCTGACTATATCGGTTGTGGTCCGTTCCGCTATACTACTACCAAGGAGAAACTCTCTCCGGTGTTGGGTATAGAAGGTTATCGCCAGATTATTGAGCAGATGAGGGAGAATAAAATCTCTCTGCCTATGGTAGCTATCGGAGGTTTGACTCCAGACGATATAGATCCGCTTGCAGAATTGGGCATCGGTGTGGCAATGAGCGGTACCATCCTGAATGCGGAGAACCCTGTTACCATGACACGTCAGATTCATGACAAGTGTTTCGGATTATTCATCGAAAATCTCAATCACTTTTTTGAGAATCAGTAGAATGATACTCATAAATGATGATTTTTCATAGATAAGAGAAGAAAGTTTCGGTTTTCTTCTCTTTTCTCATTTTATTGTCGTAACTTTGCACCTGCATAGCAAAACTGTTGCAAGACAATTACAAATAATGAATTTAAAAGACATGAAATTAAAAGTGGGAATTAACTTAGGATATATAGGAAAAACAGATGCTGTTGGAAAGAACGATAACATCATGATATACGCACCTTCAAATAAAGGTGCTTAAAAACCCGGGCACAAACGTGTTCGGGCTTTTTAATTTTACTATATATAAATAGGTGTAAAACCAACTCAAAATAGATAGTGTGTGCAAAATATATAATTATTAACTTTATAAAAAAAAGGTATCAAAATGATGAAAACAGAATGGAGAGGTTTCAAAGGAAACATGTGGCAGAGTGAAGTGAATCTTCGTGATTTCATTCAGAACAACTACACTTGTTATGACGGCGATGAGTCGTTCCTTGCAGAACCAACTCAGGCAACTAACACCCTTTGGGGTATGTTGAAGGAACTCCAGAAGGAGGAGCGCGCCAAGGGTGGTGTGCTTGATATGGAAACAGAAATCGTTTCAGGATTGACAGCTTATGGTGCTGCTTATATCGGTGAAGGTACAAAGGATTTGGAGAAAGTGGTAGGTCTTCAGACTGATAAGCCTTTGAAGCGTGCCTTCATGCCTTACGGTGGTATCAAGATGGCGGAGCAGGCTTGTACAACATATGGCTATCAGCCATCAGAGAAGCTCCACGAAATCTTCCACAAGTATTGCAAAACTCATAATGATGGCGTATTCGATGCTTATACTCCAGAGATGAAACTCGTTCGCCATAACCACATTCTTACCGGTCTTCCTGATACATACGGTCGCGGCCGTATCGTGGGTGACTACCGTCGTGTGGCTCTTTATGGTATCGACTTTCTCATCGAGGAGAAGAAGAACGACCTCGCTAACATGGGCGACCGTGAGATGATTGACGACGTTATCCGTCTTCGTGAAGAGGTTTCTATGCAGATCAAGGCTCTCAAGGGCTTGAAGGAGATGGCTCAGTTGTATGGTTACGACATCTCTCAGCCTGCCAAGAACGCTCGCGAGGCTGTTCAGTGGTTGTACTTCGGTTACCTCGGAGCTGTGAAGACTCAGAATGGTGCTGCGATGTCTGTAGGCCGTATCTCTACATTCCTCGACATCTATATCCAGCGCGACTTGAACGAGGGTACTCTTACCGAGGATGAGGCTCAGGAGCTCATCGACCACTTGGTCATGAAGTTCCGTATGGTTAAGTTCGCCCGTATCCCTTCTTACAACGAACTCTTCACCGGCGACCCAGTTTGGGCTACTCTCGAAGTAGCTGGTATGGGTCAGGATGGCCGCTCAATGGTTACCAAGAACGACTTCCGTTTCCTCCACACATTGGAGAACATGGGTCCTTCACCAGAGCCAAACTTGACAGTACTCTATAGCTCTCGCTTGCCAAAGGCATTCAAGCACTACGCTTCTTTGATTTCTGTAAAGACAAGTTCTATCCAGTATGAGAACGATGACGTAATGCGCCCAGTTTGGGGTGACGACTATAGCATCTGCTGCTGTGTATCTGCTACTCAGACAGGTAAGGAAATGCAGTTCTTCGGTGCACGTGCCAACTTGGCTAAGTGCTTGACCTACGCTGTATCTGGCGGTGTTGATTCAAAGACACGCGAGCAGTGTGGTCCTAAGTATCGCGCCGTTGAGGGTGATGTATTGACATACGAGGAGTTCATGCCACGTTTCATGGATATGATGGACTGGTTGGCTGGCGTTTATGTGAAGACATTGAACCTCATCCACTACATGCACGATAAGTACTTCTACGAGGCAGCAGAGTTGGCGCTCATCGATACAGATGTTCGTCGTACTTTCGCTACAGGTATCGCTGGTTTCAGCCACGTGGTTGACTCTATCTCAGCTATCAAGTATGCCAAGGTAAACATCATTCGTGATGAGACCGGTTTCCCTCTCAGCTTCAAGACCGAGGGCGACTTCCCACGTTACGGTAACGATGATGAGCGTGCTGATGAGATTGCAGTATGGTTGCTCAAGACCTTCATGAACATGATCAAGAAGCATCATACATACCGCAATTCTGAGCCTACTACATCTATCCTGACTATCACATCAAATGTAGTATACGGTAAGTACACCAGCAACATGCCTGATGGTCGTCCAGCCGGTGCTCCATTGGCTCCAGGTGCTAACCCATCTTACGGTGCAGAGAAGAACGGTCTTTTGGCTTCATTGAACTCAGTAGCTAAGTTGCCATACGAGTATGCTCTTGATGGTATCTCTAATACTCAGACCATCAGCCCTGGTGCTCTCGGTCACAACGATGAGGAGCGTGCCCAGACATTGGTAGGTGTATTGGATGGTTACTTCAACCAGGGTTCTCACCACCTGAACGTGAACGTATTCGGTATCGACAAGCTCAAGGATGCGATGGAGCATCCAGAGAAGGAAGAGTACCAGAACTTTACTATCCGTGTGAGTGGTTACGCTGTTAAGTTCATCGACTTGACACGTGAGCAGCAGCTCGACGTAATCGCTCGTCAGGCTCACGAGAGACTCTAATCAATTAGAAGAATAAATATTGCCCGCTAGATTTTCTTTCCGAGGATATTTAGCGGGCATTTTTAGCTTAATTGTTATGCATAAAGGATTTGTACACAGCATAGAGAGCTTTGGTTCTGTAGATGGACCAGGCATCAGGTTTTTGATTTTCCTGCAGGGTTGCCCCATGCGCTGCCAGTTCTGCCACAACCCGGATTCCTGGAAGACGGGGGTAGGAGAAGAGTGGAGTGCCGATGCCCTGCTGGATAAGGCAGAGCGATTCAAGAGTTATTGGGGTGACAAGGGCGGTATTACCGTAAGTGGTGGAGAAGCCCTGATGCAGATAGACTTTCTCATCGAACTTTTCGAGAAAGCCCATCAGCGTGGCATCAATACCTGTCTTGATACATCAGCGCAACCATTTAGGAAAGAGGGTGCTTTCTTCGATAAATTCGAGCGTCTGATGACCGTCACTGATACTGTTCTTCTTGATATCAAGCATATCAACGATGAAGAGCATCGTAAACTCACCCGCCATTCTAATGTAAACATACTGGATTGTGCACGATATTTAAGCGAGATACACAAACCGGTATGGATTCGTCATGTCCTGATTCCAGGTATTACCGACAAGGATGAATACCTCTATCAGCTGCGTGATTTCCTCTCAACACTCTCTAATATTGAGCGTATAGATGTCTTACCTTATCATACGATGGGTATCTACAAGTATGAGAAACTAGGTATTGCCTACCCGCTGGAAGGCATAGATCCTCCTACTAGTGATCGCATTGCTCATGCAGAAGCAATCTTGCAAGAGGCACTTTAGCCTCTTGCAAGACTGCTTAGATGAGCGTCTAGCGAACTGGTGAGACGGGCTTTGATGATAGGCTTTGTGATGTAGTCGTTTACTCCAAGCTCGTAGCATTCATCCACATTATCCTTGTTGCTTAACAGGGAAACCACGATGATGACCATTTCACTTTTCGAGTATTTAGAGCGTACATGGTCTATTACGTCCCACCCATTTACATTTGGCATCATCAAGTCGAGCAGTATCACGTCCGGCTTGAATGAGTCAATCAGTTCAATGGCTTCTTTTCCGCCATTTGCAGTTTTCACGTCGATGTCAAAGTCTTTTATCATTTCAGAGATAGTTTCAATATTTTCTGGAATATCATCGACGATTAGTACTTTATTCTTTTCCATTTTTCACAGGTCTGTTTTATGTAGGTTCTTTCCGATCTTGAAAATCTAGCTTCTTGGCTTGTGAATGCCGTAGATGTCGCATATGAATCCTTTATCAGTGATTAGATTGTTCATGTCGATACTGTCGAACATCTTGTGATGAGTACCGATTACCACAATCTGATACTCTTTTTCCAGAACTTTAGGATCATCTGTCACCTTGATGTTATATTCTTCTTTTACTTCCTTTACATCTACCAATGGATCGTAGAGTGTGGTTTTGTAACCTGCTCCTACCAGGTTGATATAGAGATCGGCTACTTTTGTGTTCCTGATATCATCGCTGTCTGGCTTGAACGAGAAGCCGAGAATCAGCACGTTAGTCTCCGGAGCCTTGAACTTTCTGCTTTCAGATGCATTCTTAATCTTTCCTGCCATCCATACCGCCATCTGCTCGTTAACCTCGCGGGCTGTAGAGAGCAGCGATGGTACCACGTCAACCTCCTGTGCCTTGTTAATCAGGTAGTATGGGTCTACCGCGATGCAGTGGCCGCCAACGAGTCCTGGAGTAGCTGGCACGAAGTTCCATTTTGTGCTAGCTGCCGCCGTTACGTCTTCGATGTTGATGTTCATCTTGTCAAAAATCTTTTCCATCTCGTTGAAGAAGGCTATCTGTATGTCTCTCTGGCAGTTCTCCATCAGTTTACATGCCTCTGCTATTTTGATACTCTTCGCCCTGTAGGTGCCATGGGTAAGTACAGAAGCATAGAGACTGTCGATGATAGCAGCTGCTTCGGGTGTAGAACCGCTGGTAACCTTCACGATGTTCTCAATGGTATGAACAGTATCGCCCGGGTTGATGCGCTCTGGCGAGAAGCCTACAAAGAAACTCTGGTTCAACTTCAATCCTGATGTAGATGCCAGTAATGGAGCGCAGACCTCTTCTGTCAGACCTGGGTAAACGGTACTCTCGTAGACTACGATATCACCTTCTTTCAGGATCTTGCCAACCTCAGCTGTAGCATTGCGCACGCAACTGATGTCTGGCTTGTTCGATTTGTTCACCGGTGTCGGTACAGCGATGATATACACATTACACTTCTTCAGGTCATCAATATTGCTGGTCAGTTTCAGTCCCTGTTCCAACGCTTTGGATACAGGTCTGTTGTCTTCCATCGTGCTTTTGGCTAACTTGGCTACCTTCTCAACTTTGATGTCATAACCCCATGTATCGTATTTCTTTGAGAATAAGCATGCCAGTGGAGTACCAACATACCCTAATCCTATTACTCCAATCTTAAACTCAAAAGACTTGTTTATCATATACTATATTGTTTATGTTTTATAATGTTATTTCTTTTATTGGGAGCTCCCTGCTGTATGTACGTTACAGCAAGTAACTCGGGTCTTTTAGATTCCTTCAAGCTGAGCATAGCGCGAAGTCTTCTCAGGGTTCCATGCGTCCTTGTAAGAACGGCGGAAGAAGATTTCTTGCAGATGAGCCGACAGACGGGCGATACGCAGGAAATAACCTGTATAAGGCGACATCAGTGGCAGGTATCTGTAGAGGAACCACACGTCTTTCTTTCTTTCTGAAACCATCAGCACCAGGAGGAAGGCAAGCTGCGAGAAGCATACTCTGATAAAGTAGCCCAGCGCCAGCACCTCGATGATGTGCGTGTTAAACGTGATGGCGAGCTTGATGATATACCACAACCACAGGAAATTGAGGAAGCAGTCGAAAACCACACTCTCCATGTTGGATAACCAGTTAAGGATACTCCAGTTCTTGGTAGGCAGCAGAATGTCGGCATGCTTGCGGAGACGGAATCTCACGAGCGAGCGCGACCATCTGATGCGCTGATGATACAGCTTGTACCATTTGGTAGGAACATTGGTCATACAGATGGCATCTTCGGCAAATTTCACTTTATATCCGGCTTTGCGGATCTTCTGTGTCAGGTCACCGTCCAGTCCCGGTCCTATGTCCCAATAGCCCACTTCCTTCAGCGTCTTTCTTTCGAAGGCTCCGAATGCTCCCGAAATGATGTGGTAGATACCCAGTTCGCTGGTTACGATACGTCCCACCTGTATTCGCTTCAGGTATTCGAAAGCCTGCAGCGATGAGCAGATGGTCTCCTTGTAGTTGCGTACCTTCACGCATCCTCCTACGCCCTTTACCATTCCGTCGATGTAGAAGGGGAGTAGGATTTTCTCCAGTGCATCACGGTCGAGCGAAGAGTCGGCATCCAGGCATACGATGTATTTGCCTTTTGCCATCTGGGCTCCATAGTTGCTGGCGGCAGCTTTACCGCCTCTTGTATCCAACCTCAGGTAGTGGGTGATATACCCGGCTCGGTAGAGGTCGTTACAAATCAGTTTGGTGTCGTCGTCGCTACCATCGTCTACCACGATGATTTCGTAGTTGCGGTAGGTTTGCTCAGCCAGCGAGTTCACCATTTTGAATATATGTTTGCCTTCGTTCTTTCCCGGTACGAGGATGCTGATAAGCGGATTCTCGCGGTACAGGAAGTACTTGGCATATTCTTTCTCTTTATCTATCTGGTTTCTCTTCATCAGTCGGTTTCCGATTACGAGATATTCCAGGATATAATATCTTGGCATCTCGAAGAAGAAGAGGAACCAGTAGGTATTCACGATACTGCTAAACGATAGCGTGCTGATCCAGTCGAAGAAATCGTTCAGATGTTCTGCTATGCTAAACATACGCTTTTCCCTTTCTTCTTGATGGCTTATCTCAGCACGGTGAGCGCCAAGAGGGCCATGATTATGAGTATACCTGCGATGGTGACAAGGATGTCAACGAGTTTCTTGTAGAGCACGATGCGTTTCTGTATCTTGTCGTTTTCATCTTTCTTCGGCTCCGTATCAAGCAGCTCTTCCTGCGGCTGCACCAATTTCTCTTCTTCCTTCATCAGAGGTTCCTCTGAGTAGCGGCAGTAGTCGTCTGGAGTCATATCCACATATTGCAGTTTGTTGAAGAACTCGTCATAGTTGTTGGCGATGGTCTTCGTCTTGGTTTCCAGCATGCTGCAGATAATCTCGTCCGGTTCTATCGAGTTGGCCACCTTTCTGATGGCTACCGACATCTCCTTGCTCAGTTTCTGCTGGGCTTCTTCCACCGTTTCTTCCTGCTCATAGAGGGTAGAGGATACGTAGAAGATATTGTTGTAGTAAGACACCTTGTGATTGGAGAAGATTCTACAGAGCTTGCCCTGTATGCTTTCCTTTATCTTTACGGTATCCTTGTTTTCATCTATAATCCATATCTTGCCTACCATGACCGAGAGTTCATCCTTGCGGTAGGTTTCCATCAGTTGGCGTCGCAGTCGGTTCATCAGCAGATAATATTCCATGAAGTTATCATAGATGTTCACCATGTTGTTGAACATGATGTTGCCGCTGGTCAGCGTTCTGATACCTTCTTCCGTTATCTCGTAGTCCTCAATGTCTCGTGGCACCAGGGTATTTACCGGAAAGGTGCTCTGGCAGTAGCAGCAGGTTGCCTTGGTGATAGGCGAGGTAAACGAGTTCTCGCAGTCGTTGCAGGTATATACCACGGCTGGTCTGTCATAGTCAACACCGATGTGGCGCAGTTTCTTGTGACACTTCGGACAGATGAGCATACCGCCCACATTGTAGCTGCTTTCCGGCGATACGTTGGCGCAGCTGAAGTGGTGGATGATGTTCTGAAACTTCAGGTTCGAACTTCCGCACTTCGGACAGCACTCCGTATAGAGCAGGTGAGAGTGGTTGCACTTAGGGCAGAGGTGCTCCTTGAGCAGGAAGCGGTGAATGCGCAGTGATCCGAACTCCACCATAGTTTCGATGAACATGAACATCTCGTTGAGATGGAAGAGACCCATACTGTGATAGTGCTCGAAGATTGGGTTGATATATCCCAAAGATGATTTCTCCAGCAGTCGGTGTCCCATGATTCGTTGGTCTCTTGAGAGCAGGTATCTCAGAATATTGGCAAAGAGCTGGTTAGGCTGTGTAGGATGGCTTGTTTCGCTTTTTACACCAAACTTCTGTCTTGCCATCTTGATTCTGTCAATAATCTCGTATACCTTTTCATTGTTCATGTCGCTCACATAGGCATCGACGATATAGTCGATGATCTGTTCCTTTCCCGATACCGCCGTATTGACGAATATCGGTTTGTAGCTACATTTCCACGATAAGATTGGACTGGCTCCAAACAGTATATCATGGAACGCATGCTCACTCTTCGTATTGATGTAAATACAATCGAAGTAGTCGGGCTGGATGTCCGGTGTCGAGTCGATATCTATATAGCTATCGATGGTGAGCACCATATCTCCACGTTTGTTTCTTCTAAGTCCAATCATTCTTTATTTCTTTTGTTCTTGATGATTATTGGTGTTGCTCGAAAACCTGTTGCTTCGCTTCACGTTTTCGTTCTTGCCCACTGGGACGGTGTACATCGGTAGTGGCTTCGGATCGAGCATGGCACCAATCTTGTTCACTCTTATTCTTACCGGCAGTCTGTTGCTCATTACCCATGCCGGAACTCTCTGGTTAGGGTTCAGGGTGAATACGGCAACCACTGCGTTGGCATCATGCGAGAAGTTACTTTGCAGATGCTTTGGTATTTCCTCTACTCTCAGACCTACCATCTGCAACTTAGCCTTCAGTTCCAGGTCTTTGTTGATGATGATGTCTGCATCGTCAGGGCTTTCCATATACTTCACCATGTCGTTTGGTACGTATGCGATTACTCCCAGATGGCAGTCTGCATAGTCGGTATGCTGGATAACCATCACCTCCTCGCTTTTGAACACCAGGGTTTTGTCGCTCGCATTGATTTTTGAGATGTAAGCATCGGCTGGTGCACAGCAGTAGTGTATCAGTCCCGGGTTGTAGATGCTTGTGTTGGAGTAAGGCATGGCAGCATTTGCTCTGCCGGCTCCTCTGCGGCTCATGAAGTTATAGGTGGTGTTCTTTGCCTGTGCGTAGATTTCCACCTTCTTAGCCTGCTTTCTCAATTCCTCTTCTACCTCGGCAATCTCGGCATCCAGTGCATTTCGCTTGGTGTTGTCGGTAAGGCCGTAGTAGATGTCCGAACTTTCAGATGCTTTCTGTTTTTTCAGTTCGGCAAGTCGGGTACGCAGCACCGGAATCTCCTGCTGGGCGAGTTTAGCCTGTACCTCCATGTCGTGAGTCTCCTTTACGGCTGAAGGCAGGATGTTCGGGTCGTATTGGTTCACAATATTACCTAGCAGTACATAAGAGTAGAGCGTATCTCCCTTATGTACCACTTCACCCATTTCTTTGTTCACCTTAAGGATATAGATGTCGTCAACGGCACTGATATGGTTTTCATCAAGGGTTATATAACCGTCGAAGGTTGCCCATATCATACGAGTGACAATATAGTAGGCGGCAAGCACGATAACCAGCAGGAAGATCAGGGCAAAGACGATCTGCTGTCTGGCAAGGCGGTGACTCTGCGTCTTCAGCAAGTCTGCCATCGCCTGTTCTTGTGGCGTGCCATTATATTGGAATTCATTCATATTCTAGTTTCCTTACATTCAAAGTTCTATTTCTTTGAAGATGTTGTTGTTGTCATAGATGCTCACGGCTTTCTCGATATTGATGATAGCGAGGGCCCGGTTCTGCATCAGTTTGTACATGCGCTCCATACTTTCCAGGAGTCCCGTATATTCGTCCATACGCATCAGATAGTTGTATCCCTGCTTCTGGTTCTGGTAGGCAAACCGCCGCATTTCGATATATTTGCCGGTCTGGTCTATATGGAAAGCCTCGGTGGCTATAGCCTTGTTCAGGTTGTCTATCTTCTTGAGCAGGATGCCTACCGACTGTTTTATTTCCTTCACATCGGTACCGCGGCTGCTGCGTATGATTTCCTTCTGGGTCTCCAGTGCCTGTCGTTTGCGTGGCGTTTCGTTCCAGATAGGAATGGTGAATCTCACGCCCACGTCGGCATTGTTCGAAATCTTGTTGTTGCTCTGCCAGTAGCTCGACCATCTTGCGAATGGTGTGAGTCGGGTAGTGCTTAAATAGTTGGTCAGCTTGCTGTCGTTGTCAGCAATCTGTTCTTTCACCATCATGATGCGTGCATCCAGACTTTCCTGGTTCAGATGGTTCCAGAGGGCTGTTGTGTCTACCACAATCTTGGTTGGTTTGATGCGGTAGATAGGCTTGTTGCTGATATCTCTGTCTGTGCAGAGCACGGAGATGTCATATTCAGCCTCCAGCTTATCGTTCATCACTTTCAGCATCTTGTCGTTGCTGATTCGGTCTTTTTCCAGCATAAACTGGTACGCTTCGTTCATGATGTCGAGGTTGTCCAGTCTGTGTGCTATGACAGTACCGATATAGAAATTATATTGTTCGGTCAGCTCATCGGCTGCCTTTTCATAGATGTCTGCAGTTTGGCGCTTTTTTATTTGCAAGCGGTCGAGTTCATTGGCAAGAGCAATCTTTGTTCTTTTCTCCTTGCCTTGGTAGAACTTCGAGTTGATGATGTTCCAACCCAGTTCGGCTTGAACCTTCATCTTATATTTTGATACCTCTTTTGCATCGTCTTCATCAGAATCGAAGTACGAGTCAGGTCGGGCATAAACCTGTCCGGTCACTTCCAGACCGTTGTGTCTGTTGAGCGCTAGGTGCTCATGTGCAGTTTTCGACCAGAACAGAGAGTCGGTCTTGTTGATATCAGCGTGATGCTGATTATTGAGTCCCAGTTCTATGACTGGTGCTTTCACCCAAATAGGGTTTTTGATGAGAGTGTCGAGTTGTGCGAAGCGCTGTTTAAAGTGTCTCAGTACATTATCGTTCTTCAGATTCTCATATACGAGCATCTTAGGGCTGAAACTTTTCGGCTTTTTGCCTTTCGTCTGAGCCGTAGCGCTTTGTGCTGCCATGAGAAGTAGCAGAGCTGTAGTTGAGTATAGTATTATTTTTCGCTTCATAATGAGTTATTAAACACGATGAATGCAGCTGCGAGCTGTTGCAGCTGCATTCATCTGGTGTCTTCTTGAGTTTTTTATTCTCTAGTATTTCTTATCTTGCTATTTGGTGCCATAGTCTGTATTTGATCCAGATGTGCTACCATCAACCAATTGGTAAACCTTGAGTCGGTTCTTACCGTAAGCTACGTAAATCAGTCCATTATAGAGTGTTACGTAGTTGGCAGAGTTCCAAACTATTCTTCCCTGTTCGTTGGTAATACCAGTAACTCGGGTCTTGGCGTAAACTGCTGGTTTGCCATCCACCATCTTGTTCTTGTCGAGAACCACGAGACCGTAACCTCCGCAAGCCAGATAGACATACTTGTCGTCGAATGTCACACCGTTGGCATAGCCCTGAGGCTTGGATGTGGATGCGGTAAGCGGAGCTTGCCATGTCCACTTCTCTGCACCGGTATTCTTGTCGTAACAGGTAAGACCGTTTGCGCTTCGGCATACATAGACGTTGTCTCCGTCGATGGCTATGGTGTTCTTACCATTGTTTGGTGCAATTTCTGAAATGGCGATTGATTTCTCTGGTGTTGCAGTTGTAATGTCTGCACCAGCGTTGAAAATCTCCAGTGTTCCGGCTACAGGAGTTTCTGTGCTTGATAATCGTTCATTGTAATATAAGGTAGCAATCTCGCCATTGTTCAGTGCGATGTGCTTCGCCTTACCCGGAGTCTTCTTGCTGCTCAGCAGTTCCAGGGTGTTAGGGTCGTAAACCTCATAACCTCTGGTACTTGTTACGAGCAGTTTGTCACCGTCGCGAACGATTGCATTCTCATCCTCATTGTTGCTCTGGTTGTTCTCCAGAGGAACGATAATCAGCGGATTGATGGCTGCATCACCGATATTCTTAACCTCAGTATTCAGCAGCCCGTTGCTCTTGAGGTCGATTCTTGCCATCATGGCTCCTGCATCACTCTGCTTGCCAGTATCCTTGTTTGTATATCCGTAGTTGCCTACAACATACAGGTTTGGAGTAGATGATTTGCCATCTACCATCAGATGGTTGAAATCCAGCGATTTATCTTTATCCTGCAAGAACTGCAAGAGTTGGGTCTGCTTCTGGTTGTCTGTCTCGAATACCTCGATACATCCGCCATGTCCGTTTCCACGAGTGTGGTATGACATATAGAGCTTTCCGTTGTATGGCTGGATACAGGTAGCAGTGATGTCTGTATGGGTATGGTCGTAGAGAACTTCACCCACCTCATCAATATGTGGTGGAGTAGGAACGTCTGGTTTCAGCGTGTAGCCACATTCTGCCTTTTCCAGTTTAACAGGTGCACTGTTGTTTCTGAAGTTGTGGGCTTTACCAGATCCCAGGAACTGGACGTCGCTGAAAGCGAGGTTACCACCATTAGAAGAACTGTTGTCGAAACGATCTGCATCTATGTAGTATTCGCCACCGGTATCCATAGCGTTGAACATATAGCAGTCGTTCAGTGAGGCAGGGCTTCCGCTACCATTATATTTGATGACATTTGCCTTGATATAAGCTTTAGAGTTGACACCCTGCAGGAAGATCATGGCACTGGCATTCTTGTTGCACTGAAGGGTTCCTTCTACTTCTATGCTGCTGTTGTTCACCAGATAGATGTTGTTGCTGGAAGCAAGCAAAAGATTCTTTGCCTTCAGGTAGCTGGTATGTAAAGCACTGCTTGCGCCATCACCGCCCATAGACTTGAATTCGCCTGTCAGTTCCAGGGAACAGCAATAGAGTTGACCATTTCCCATCAGGTACAGGTCTTTCATCTTGCAGTTTCCATCAATGTTTACGACACCATCTACTTTGATAGTTTGGTCTTCTACGCCCTCGATGCCGCCTTGTATATTTGTATAAGCGTTAGCCTGGTTCTCGAAGTTGTTGCAAATGAGCTTGCCTCCGATATAAACACTGGCATTGTTCACTCTGAATGTATGTCCTTTTAAGTTTAAATCGCCTGCAATTTTGAAGATACCTCTGTTTTGAACATCCAGGTCTGCATTGCATTCGAAGTTTCCGTAGCAGAGGATTTTTCCGCCGTTCTGATGAGGAAAAAGGTATCCACCTTTCCATTTCAGTGTTCCATCTTTTAATACTACGATGGTGTAGTTTCCATCTGTATGATCTGGGTTGTATTCATAAGTTCCTGCTACGTATATTTTATTTCCATTAAGATGGTAGTTTTTGGAAGCGATGGTTTCGCCTGGAGCAATATACATATCTTTGTTTGCAGGAAAGTTCCATGTATCGTGGTTGGACATCTTGTCCATGCTTGCAAAGTCCAATCCTGTTGGTTCTGCCTCCATGGTATATGCCTGGTTTAAATTGGCAGATGTTACTCCTGCCGCTCTTGTTGTGCTTGGTCTTTTGAAGTTATAGACACGTGCAGCCAACTGCTGAGCATCTGTAATAGAGGTTACTTCCTTTCCTATGATTCCTGTTTCTGCAGGATTCGGAGTTGGATTAAGGGTATCATTAGAGTCGCTACAAGATGCCAGGAGCATTGCAGCGAAACCGAATGTTACCAATTTGATATTTCTTTTTTTCATATCAGTTTGTTTGTTAAATCGTTAGTCTACATCCTTAACGTTATACTTTCTTTTCGAGCGGTCTTTCCAATTTTAGAAGTTTGTTCTCCCACTAGAACCCCATTGGGATGGTAGTGAGAGAACATTCTTTTAAGAATTGATTATTTCTTTGTCTGGGTCAACTTGAATACCTGTACGCGGCTCTTACCATAAGCTACGTAGATATAGCCGTCCTGACCAATTGTTACATAGTTTGCAGAGTTAGGGTTTGCCCACTTGCCGTTCTCCAGGAAGCCGTTGAATGCGGTGCGATGGCAAACCTCCTTACCATCAGCCTTGTTAAGAACAACTACGCCATAACCGCCAGCTGCTACATATACGTAGTTGCCACTGATAGCTACGCCATTGCAGTAACCCTTTACGCTACCATACTTCTCGCTCTTCTGGTTTGCGATGGTAGGAACCGTGTAATCCCAAACCTTCTCTCCGTTGGCATTGTAGCGAACAATACCTCTCTCGCCTTGACAAACATAGATGTCTGTTCCGTCAACAGCAACAGTGTTCTTGCCTTTCTCAGGACCTACGTTGCCATCAGTTGTGAATGATGTTGTAGTTTTATCCTGACGGAGGTCAATACCATTGAATACATTCACAGTACCTGTCGTGTTCTTACCAGTAGCCAGCAAGCTATAGAGGTTGCCGTTAGCTGAAGCAAGACCCTTGGCGTCTGCTGTAGTCTGGAAATAGGTATGACCGAATTCCTTGTCGTAGAACTCGTAACCTCTTGTAGAAGACATAACGATGTTGTCGCCATACTTCACTACGCAGTTAGCATCGAAACCGTTTTTCTTGTTCAATGCATCGAGAACATACTGGGTCATCGTTGTTGAATAAACATTGTTCTCCAAAGGAACAACGCCGAGGAATGCACCCTTGTTGATATCGGTAGCAGCGATGTATGCCTTGTTGTTGTCAACCATTACGTGGTTGATGTCCATTCCTGCTTTTCCGTTAACTATCTGGTCACCTGTAAGCTTGTTGTCTGCCATGTGGAGAACTTCAAGACCACCCTTCAGGTTTGTTTTGCCGTTGCCATAGGTATGGTAAGATACATATACGTAGTTGCCAACGGTCTGGATGCAAGATGCAGACATACCATTGTTTTCACCGAATGAAGCAACCAAGTCTAGCTTAGGGGTAGCACTGGCGTTCTTTGCCTCTTCGCTCAAGGTATAACCATACTGCTCTTTGGTCTCATCCTTTCTAATGACAAGTTGACCACTTGTTGCCTTGTCGTAGTCGAGGTATGATGCAGAGATGTCAAGGTCGCCAGAAGAAGGCATTTGTGTAGTACCCATGAAGCACTTGCTCATCTGTAACAAGAGTACAGAATTTGTACCAGGAGTAGCGAATGCGTTGATGGTAGCATCACCATTGTTGGTGAAGTTATCTGCCTTGATGACGGCTACGGCATTATCGCCCTGCAACTGAATCTGAGCAGCAGAAGCGTTGTCTGTAACGAGGTTGTTCACGTTGACAACGCCGAGGTCTGCAATCTGAATCTGACCGCCCTCCTTCAAGTTAAGCTGGGCATCACCCACATTAACTACATCCTTGCCATTCTTTGTGCCTTCGTATGTGTTGTCGGTTACGTTTACGTAGTTAGCCTTGATGAGAGAACCATCCTCCAGGTTGAGCTGCTTAGTAACCTTAACTACTGAATTTGCGTTAGATGCATCCAAAAGACCTGTGATATTGAGGTTCTCTGACTTGCAGAAGCCACCCACCTTCAATGCACCGGCAAGGTCAACCTTTGTTGCATTCAGGATGTTTCTTGTAGCTGTAACTACAGCGCCATCCTCAATGGTAAGGTTCTTAGCACGGATTGAACCGTCGATGAAAGCCTTAGCGCCACTCTTGAAAGTGATATTCTGGGTAGGGTTAACCTTTGATTCTACAGCGCCGAAGCCGCCATGGAGAATATTCTCTTCGCCCTGACCTTCCCATGCAGCATAGAGTTCACCTTCTACAACGATATTGTCGTTGGTAGCCTTGATAGCACTGCTGGCTGCGCCATATACCTTATCGGTAGCCTTAATCATAGAGCCAGTTCCTGTATATTCAAGGGTAGCGCCCTTAGCCAATACGATAGTGTTTCCACCGAGAGACTCATTGTAAGTCATCTTGCTGTCTCCACTAACGAAGATGGTTACACCCTGAATCTTGTGGTCAGTAAAGTCAAGCTTGTTCTTGTTCTTGATAATGTAAGTGTTTGTTGGATTGCCCTCATCAAAAACCAAGTCTGTTGCTTTGGTAAGCTCTTTAATCAACTGTGGTTTTGTTGGGAAATTTGGCATTGCAGTCACGAAGTCTGTAGCTGAAGCTCCTCTTGTAGCGAAGAACTTACGAGCCATAGCTGTGCTGTTCTTGTAATTGATTACAGAACTTGGGGTTAAAGCTGTAAGTTCAACTGAATTAACCTCTGACTTTACACCATCGCCACCAGTAGGATCACTTGTGCTGTCGCTACATGATGCGAATACGAATGCTGCCAAACCGATAGCAGCAAGTGTAGAATTGAATACTTTCATATCTATTTAAGTTTAAATTGTACTTTCAGTTTCAGATTAATACCATTTACTTATATTCTTGTCCTTCAGTTCGTTGTCTTTTGGGTAGTTTGACTATCGTTTAGGTAGTTTGACTATCATCATCTTGCGTACACTTACAAGTGGAGCTGTTAGACGGTTGCAAATTTAATGTAATTTTTTCATAATCAGTTGTTTTTTTTGTTAAATAAAGTTAATCTATTGGCTTTCGCTCTGATGGTCACGAGGTTGGCTTGGGGTGGGCGGTAACGAATTGGCTGTTCCACTTGTCGAATGATAACTATCTCTGAAATCAATAACACGAAAATTACTCCGAAAGATAGCAGAATATCTCCGAAGAATACGAAAATATCTCCGAAAGATAAAATAATATCTCCGAAGAAACCACTCAAGTTTCACATGTAAGCTCCACACGCCCTGAACCAACGGTCACCGGCCGAATGGAATTGAAAATCGCTGGCCGAAGGGTAAAGCAAAGGTAAAGGGCAAAAGCTCCTAGCCCGTTCTTGAACCACATGCGAAAGTTCAGTAAACAGAAAAACAAATGTTGGGAATACGATGATGGATATGTGTTGTGGTGACGAGGTGAAGGGTGAAGGCTATATTTTAAATCTTATATTATATTCTTTTTTTAGGATTTTTGGAAAATCCAGAAAGTCAGAAAAATGAAAAAACGGATTTTTTCCCTTGCCGCGCGTATATATTAAAAAGAGTTTTCAAACCTTCACCCTTCACCTTTTTATTTAAGGTTTTATGTGTCAAATAGTTACGGGTGAAGGGTGGTGAAGGGTGTTTTCGCTTTTTATAAACATATTTTAAGAATTTAGCCCATTTTTACATATTTTAAGCGTTTGTTTTTGGTTCCGAAAGAGGTGCCATTTTTTTTAGGGACCCATTTTTTCTCTTTTCTTACCGCAGAAATCTTTGAAAAGCGAGTGGGGTAGGGTATCCCGTGTTATGTTGTGTTAAACAATTATCAGATAATAGAAGTTAACGATACCGAAAAAGGACTGATTTTTAAACAAATATTAACGTAGAAAACTTGAAATTTCGCATATTAGATGATTCAAGTTTAAGGCAAGTTCAGAAGTTAAAAGAGTTAAAGAAGTTTAAACGGTTAAAGAAGTTAAAGGGAAGTTAAAGAAGTTATCACTCTCTACGGTCGTTCAGTAAACCAGTAAAACAAATGTTGGGAATACGATGATGGATATGTGTTGTGGTGACGAGGTGGAGGGTGGTTCTTTGCTCTTTTTGTGCAATATTGTCTGGGTTGATATAAATAGAATCTTCTAGCTATTCGTGGTGTAATACACGACTGGTTATTGTTGTCTTCCCAGAACCATTAGGTCCCGCAATGACAATTAAAACGGGGTTGCGTATTTTTGCCTCCATTAATTCAAATTGAATTTTTGTCGTTGTTCTTTAGCCTGTTTTTGCATATTGGCAAAATAACTTCTGTAAGCTTCTTCGTTTTCTCTGTTGTATAATTTTCTGAAACGTGCAAGAAAATCTTGTTTTTTTATAAAACTTGCATAATAAGCAAGGCAATTGAGGCTCTTTTGCAATCTTTTTGGGCTTTCCTTGCAACCTTTATGTATCTTCTTACGTCTAACCATCAGATTTCCGAAACAGAACGGTATTCGGTTTATCACGTATTTAGAAACATAAAATTAGATATGAATATGAAGAAATTTGGTATTTTGGCGGTAACTGCCGCTTTGTTCTTTGCCCCAATGGGCTTGAGTTCTTGCAGTATGGGATCTTCTGCCAGTGAAATGAAGGGAAGTCTAAACTTTACGCAGGATGATTTGACCGAGAAGCCTTTTAAGGCGATCGACGTGGATGTGATTGCCGATGTTTATTATACTCAGAACGACGGCAATGAATGCAGCGTGAAGATGGATTACTCTGCCATCAAGGACCAGGAGTTTGTAAAGAAACTGAAGGAGAAACTCAAGGTGGTATACCGGGATGGAGAAGTGAAGATAGGATTGAACGGAAGACTGAACGTGCCTTCTTCATGTAACGGTGATAATAAGAGACTGAAGATTTATATCACAAGTCCTGACCTGGTGAAGATTACGAGAGAAGGTGTGGGTTCTTTCCGTGCCAAGACGATTAATAGTGACAGACTGGAAATCGATAACGAGGGTGTAGGTGCTGTCAAGATTGGGAAGATTCTTTCCAACAAACTGGAGATAACCAACGAGGGTGTTGGCTCGGTAAATATCGATGATGTGGCTGGAGATGATATGAACATTGATAACGAAGGCGTAGGCTCGGTGAAAATCTCTAAGATTGAGATGGGAAGTGTGAAACTGGATAATGAGGGCGTAGGCTCTGTTAGTCTGGGAATGTTTAAGGGCGGCAGTCTGATTATCAAGAACGAAGGTGTGGGCAGCGTGAAAGCCAAGGTTGACTGCCAAAGTGTAAACGCTACATCCGATGGTGTTGGCGGAGTTAACTTGAGCGGTGTAACCCGTCAGTACAATAAGAAAAAAGGCGGAATCGGAGGAGTTTCTGATGGCGGATTGACTGTAAGAAAGTAACGTAAGTTGTTGAAAAACAGAATATAAAGTGGTTAATGATTAGCTGCGGAAAATTTTCAAAAATTCATTTTGAAAATTTTCCGCAGTTAAGAAATTCGTAATTAGAAGTCCCACTTTACACCGAGGCAAGGGCGAACCATCCAGCCGGCATTGCTGCCGAAGTTGTGGCTGATTTCTACCTCGCTACCTACGCTTAGGTTCTCGCAGCCGAAGTGCTGACCTACATTGTACCAGAGCTGTGGCTCTGTAGTGAAGACGGTGTGCTCAGCAGTGGTTTTGGCTATGAGATTGCCGTCATTGTCCTTGATGAGGTTGCCGTCATTGTCTTTGAGGAATTCTTTCACGTTTCCGTGCTTGTCAAGCATACTTACGTGATTCTCCCACCAGAAATCTGCGAAACCGCTAAAGTTCAATCCCTTTAATCCAAAGATGTCTTTGCATCCCCAAACAGCAGTAAACTGCATTGGCACGTTCTGGTCGGTCTTGCGGATAGTCTTGTAGAGTGCCTGGAGTGTCAAGGTGTTCTTGAAACTCTTGTCGTGCATGAAATACTCCACACCGAAGAGCCAGGCATTGTTGATAGGGTAGTTCTTGGTAATACCACCATTATACTCTACGTGGAGGCTCCAGTTCTTCATTGGGCTGTTCTGCCAGAAGTTCAATGCACGTGAAATCTCAGTATAGGTTCCACCCTGTGCCACGTTTGGACTGTTGGTGTCCATCTTGTCGTAATTGAAGTCGTGGTCTACAAAGAAATAGGTGTTACCCCATTTGTCCTGCTTGAACATTTCGAGTGTGAGGGTAACAAACTTGCGGTCACTGCCGAAGTCGTAGAAAACTTGGGCGTTGGTCTGTGCTAAAGTTTTGCTCGCAGGGAGCAACGCAAGTGCCATGAGCAGTAGGCTTTTCATCTTTTTCATAAATTTTTTCTTTTCTTTATTATTTATTAAATGAAACAAAAAACTGCGGACGGAAGGCCCGCAGTTTGTAATTATATTTATCCGTAACGATTAGTATGCGAAGAGAGGGTAATCCTTCATTGTAGCATTCACCTTTTCGCGAACGCGGGCAATGACCTTCTCGTCCTCAGGAGCATTCAGAACCTCCTCGATGAGTTCGGCAATGAGGTGCATCATATCTTCCTTGGCGCCACGTGTGGTCATGGCTGCTGTACCCAGGCGGATACCTGATGTCTGGAAGGCAGAACGGCTGTCGAATGGAACCATGTTCTTGTTGACTGTGATGTCGGCTGCAACCAGCGCATTCTCAGCGACTTTTCCTGTAAGGTCTGGATATTTACTTCGGAGGTCTACGAGCATAGAATGGTTGTCTGTACCACCGCTCACGATACCAAATCCGCGACCGATGAGGTCATCTGCGAGTACGGCAGCATTCTTCTTTACCTGAGTAGCATACTCCTTCCATGAAGGCTGCAGATTCTCATTGAAGGCTACCGCCTTGGCAGCGATGACGTGCTCCAGCGGACCACCCTGCTGACCTGGGAATACGGCAGAATTCAAGAGCATGCTCATCTTCTTAACCTCGCCCTTCTTGGTAGTCAAACCCCATGGATTGTCAAAATCTTTGCCCATCAGGATGATACCGCCACGAGGACCACGAAGGGTCTTGTGAGTAGTAGAAGTAACAATGTGCGCATACTTCAATGGGTTGTCGAGCAGACCGGCTGCAATCAGACCTGCAGGGTGAGCCATATCAATCATGAGGAGAGCGCCTACCTCATCGGCAATCTTGCGCATGCGGGCATAATCCCACTCGCGGCTATAAGCGCTACCACCACCGATAATCAGTTTTGGTTTGTGCTCAAGAGCCAGTTTTTCCATCTCGTCGTAGTCTACACGGCCTGTTTCCTTGTTCAGGTTGTAACCGATAGGGTTGTAGAGAATACCGGATGTATTGACGTGGCTACCATGAGAGAGGTGGCCGCCGTGGTCGAGGTTCAAGCCCATGAAGGTATCACCTGGCTTCAATACGGCAAGCAGAACAGCAGCGTTAGCCTGTGCACCAGAGTGAGGCTGTACGTTGGCATACTCAGCACCGAACACCTTCTTTACACGCTCGATGGCGAGGTTCTCTACGATGTCAACTACCTGGCATCCGCCATAATAACGCTTGCCTGGCAGCCCCTCGGCATACTTGTTAGTAAGGTAAGAACCCATAGCGTTCATCACCTCGTCACTCACGAAATTCTCAGAAGCGATAAGCTCCATACCCTTCAGCTGGCGCTGATGTTCTCTTTCGATTAAGTCGAAAATCTCTTGATCTTTTACCATTTCCCTTTACTTTTTATGGTTGATGTTTAATGAAATCGGATGCAAAAATAAGCAATATCTCTCAAACTACCAAATAAATCGTAACATTTTGAGTGATATTGCTTACTTTTTGTTATAAACTACCTGTTTTTATTATTTGCAGAGCTCTACTTTGCCCAATTGCTGCTCTTTGTCGCAGTAGTGGCAACGTACGATACCGAGCACTTTGTCTACGGTATGGAAGAGGGTCTGCATAGGCTCGTTGTTGGTGATGCACTTAGGGTTGTTGCACTTTACGATGCCTTTCAGCGTATCAGGAGTCTTGACAGTCTTCTTCTCTACGATTTCGTAGTCTTTGATGATACTTAGTCCGATGTTAGGCGCAACGACAGAGAGTCGGTTGATTTCCTCATCGGTAAAATACTTGTTGGCAACCTTGATGATGCCCTTCTTGCCAATCTTCTTGCTTGGCAGGTTGTAGCCGATAGTAACAGGAGTCTCCATCTTCTCCAACTGGAGCAGATTTACTACCTGATAGGTCTTTTCGGCTGGTATATGGTCGATTACGGTACCGTTCTCGATAGCCGCAACCACTAATTGACTTTTATTGTTTGCCATAATTAATCACTAATAATTAATCACTAATTAATAATCACTAAACACTACCCAATAATGGTCTTATCGTTCTTCACATCATCGAGCGAAATGCCGAGGCAGTGGCAGAAGATAGCCTCACGTGCATAGAGACCGTTCTGAGCCTGCTGGATATAGTATGCATGTGGATCATCATCTACATCGTAAGCAATCTCGTTCACGCGTGGCAGCGGATGCATAATCTTCATGTTTTCCTTCGCCTTGCAGAGCATGTCGCGCTTCAGGATATACACGTTCTTTACGCGTTCATACTCCATCAGGTCGCTGAAACGCTCCTTCTGTACACGGGTCATGTAGAGGATGTCGGCACCTGCAATCACATCTTCGTTAAAGTCCTCGTGCTCAACATATTTGATGTTGTGCTCCTTGCAGTAGAGTTTATACTCTTCTGGCATGGCGAGTTCCTTAGGTGCGATGAAATGGAAGGTAGGATTGAAGTGGCGCATAGCTGTGATAAGTGAGTGAACGGTGCGGCCATATTTGAGGTCACCCACAAGATAGATGTTTAAGTTCTCCAGGGTACCCTGGGTCTTGTAGATAGAGTAGAGGTCGAGCAGGCACTGTGAAGGATGCATGTGAGCGCCGTCGCCTGCATTTACGATAGGCACTGGTGCTACCTCACTGGCATACTGGGCTGCTCCCTCGATGAAATGGCGCATGGCGATTACATCGGCATAGTTGCTTACCATCAGGATGGTATCCTTGAGGGTCTCACCCTTGGTGGTGCTGGATGTCTTGGCATCAGAGAAACCAATGACACGGGCACCAAGACGGTTGGCAGCGGTTTGGAAACTGAGTTGGGTACGAGTAGATGGCTCGAAGAAAAGGGTCGCTACGACCTTTCCCTTCAACAACTCCCTGTTCGGGTGCTTTTCGAACTCTTGCGCCATTTCCAGGAGGTACATGATTTTCTCCTTGGAAAGGTCTGCAATGGTCACAAAATTATGTTTTTCCATTTGAAATATGATTGAATGTTCTAAAATCGCCCCCAAAGTTACATAAAAAATCTGATTTATGTGCGATAAGTCAAAACTTTTATGTAATTTTGCACAAATATTTAAAGAAATAGTGATGAGAAAGCGATTTATACATATTTTATGGGCTGTTTTCGGCACCGGAATACTCACGGTAGTTCTTGCCTTTGTTGCCATCTGGTTTGGAATGATTGGCTACATGCCCGACATCGAGGATCTGCAGAATCCTATCAACAGATTTGCCACCCAGGTTTACTCTGCCGATGGCAAGGTGCTTGGTACGTGGAACCTGAACAAGGAGAACCGTATCGTGATTCCTTACAAGAAAATGTCACCTTATTTAATAAAGGCACTGGTGGCTACTGAGGATGAGCGATTCTATGAGCATTCAGGTATCGACTTCCGTGCACTGGGACGTGCCATCGTCAAGCGTGGTATCCTGGGACAGACTAATGCGGGTGGTGGAAGTACCATCACGCAGCAGCTCGCCAAGCAGCTTTATTCTGAGAAGGCAGGCAGTACGATGGAACGATTGTTGCAGAAGCCGATAGAGTGGGTGATTGCGGTGAAGCTGGAGCGCTATTATACCAAAGAGGAGATTCTGGCTCTCTATCTCAATTACTTCGATTTCCTGCACAATGCTGTAGGTATCAAGACGGCGGCCAATACCTATTTTAATAAGGAACCGAAGAATCTGACCCTCTGTGAGTCGGCAACGCTTATCGGACTGTGCAAGAATCCGTCGCTCTTCAATCCGGTTCGCTATCCGGAGAGAGCGAGGGAGCGCAGAAATGTGGTTCTTTCGCAGATGGTGAAGGCGGGATATCTGAGCCGGAGCGAGTATAGCCAGTATGCTGCTGAGCCGCTGACACTCAATTTCCACCGTACCGACCATAAGGATGGTTCGGCTACTTATCTGCGTGAGTTCCTTCGCCAGTATATGATGGCTAAGCGTCCGGAGCGCAGTGATTATCCATCCTGGAACCGTGCCCAGTTTGTGGTGGATTCTACCCAGTGGGAGAATGATCCGCTCTATGGATGGTGCAACAAGAACTATAAGAAGGATGGTTCGCCATATAATGTATACAGTGATGGACTGAAGGTGTTTACAACTATCGATAGCCGTATACAGCAGTATGCGGAAGAGGCTATGTATCAGCATGTAGCCCGCTATCTGCAGCCTCGCTTCAGTGCGGAGATCGCCCGCAAACCAAGCTCGCCATACAGCGATAAGCTGACACCGAAACAGATTAAGAGTATACTGAACCGCAGTATCACCCAGAGTGAGCGTTACCGTACGATGAAGGCTGCGGGATATTCTGAGGATGAAATCAAGGCGGCATTCCGCAAGAAGCAGGAAATGACCGTATTTACCTATCATGGTGATATTGATACGCTGATGAGTCCGCTCGATTCTATCCGTTATTACAAGAGTTTTCTGCGTAGCGGTTTTATGAGCATGGATCCTAAAACGGGTGCTGTGAAGGCGTATGTGGGTGGATTGGATTATACTCATTTCATGTATGATATGGTGAGTCTGGGACGCCGGCAGGTGGGTTCTACCATCAAGCCATTTCTTTACAGTCTGGCGATGTCTAACGGCTTCCAGCCTTGCGATCTGGCGCCTAACCGTCAGCAGACCTATATGGTGGCAGGTCGTCCGTGGACACCTCGCAATGCCAACCATTCACGTGCCGGACAGATGGTACCGCTGAGTTGGGGATTGGCACAGAGTAGCAACTGGGTGAGTGCTTATCTGATGAGTAAGCTCAATCCGCAGCAGTTCGTACAGATGTTGCGCGACTTCGGCATCAACAGTCCTGATATCCATGCATCCATGAGTCTCTGTCTGGGACCATGTGAGGTAAGTGTCAGCGAGATGGTGAGCGCTTATACCGTATTTGCCAACCACGGCATCCGTACTGCTCCAATGTTTGTGAGCCGTATCGAGGATAATGAAGGTAATACGATTGCTACCTTCCAGCCACGTATGAACGAGGTGATCAGTGCCGATAATGCCATGAAGATGCTTACCATGCTGATGGGCGTTGTGGATAATGGTACGGCAGGAAGACTGCGCTACCGTTATAACCTGGAAGGGCAGATTGGCGCCAAGACCGGTACTACCAATAATAACAGCGATGGTTGGTTTATCGGCTTTACTCCACAACTCGTAAGTGGCTGCTGGGTAGGTGGTGAGGAGCGTGATATCCACTTCGATTCCATGAGTATGGGTCAGGGCGCTACCATGGCTTTGCCTATCTGGGCGATATTCATGAAGAAGGTTTATGCCGACCCGTCGCTGGGTATCAGTCCTGCTATCAAGTTCGATTTGCCGGAAGACTACAATCCTTGTTCCCGCAAGGCTGCCGAACAGGATGACTTTGAGGAAGTAGGAACTGGCAGTATCGACGAAGTTTTCGAATAAAAATCAAGGCATTCGCCATTTTTGCATGTATTTATTTTAAATAGTGCAAAAATGGCGAATGTTATTTGTTTATATGCATTTTTTTTTGTATTTTTGCAGAGTTTTAGAACATGCATAGCCCGAATGATGTTTCTTCGGGTTTTTCAAAATAGAAATAAAATAAAAAATCATTATAATGAACGTTTCATACAAATGGCTTAAAGAATACGTCGATTTCGATTTGACACCACAGGAGACTGCGGACGCGTTGACCTCTTGCGGACTCGAAGTTGGCGCTTTGGAAGAAGTTCAGTCTGTCAAGGGCGGACTGAAAGGTCTCTATGTTGGTAAAGTATTGACATGCGAGGAGCATCCTAACAGTGATCACCTCCATGTTACAACCGTTGACTTGGGCAAGGGCGAACCTCAGCAGATTGTCTGTGGTGCTCCTAACGTTGCTGCAGGTCAGAAGGTTATCGTGGCTGATTTGGGCTGCGTGCTTTACGATGGCGACCAGAGTTTTACCATCAAGAAGAGCAAACTCCGCGGTGTAGAGAGTTTGGGTATGATCTGTGCTGAGGATGAGATTGGTGTAGGTACCTCTCACGACGGCATCATCGTACTCCCAGAAGATGCTCCGGTAGGTCAGCCTGCTGCTGAGTATTATCACCTGGAGAGCGACTGGCTCATCGAGATTGATATCACAGCCAACCGTGCTGATGCGCTCGGTCACTGGGGTGTAGCCCGCGACCTGTATGCCTGGTTGAAGCAGAATGGCTACAAGACAAGCTTGCATCGCCCATCTTGCGATGAGTTTGTGGTAGACAACGAGGATCTTCCTATCGATGTTGAAATCCAGAATACTGAGGCTTGCAAGCGTTATGCCTGTGTAAGCATCACCGGTTGTGAGGTGAAGGAAAGTCCTAAGTGGTTGCAGGATAAGCTGAACATCATCGGCTTGCGCCCTATCAACAATATCGTGGATATCACCAACTACATCATGATGGCATACGGCCAGCCATTGCACTGCTTCGATGCAGACATGGTTACCGGTCATAAGATTGTAGTCCGTACCCAGCCAGAGGGCACCAAGTTTGTTACTCTCGATGGCGAGGAGCATACCTTGGGTGAGCACGACCTGAGCATCTGCAATGCTGAGGAGCCTATGTGTATCGCCGGTATCTTCGGCGGTAAGGGTTCTGGTACTTACGAGACAACCAAGGATGTAGTCTTGGAGAGTGCTTACTTCCATCCTACATGGATCCGCAAGAGCGCTCGCCGTCATGGTTTGAGTACAGATGCCAGCTACCGTTTTGAGCGTGGCGTAGATCCAAACGGACAGATTTATGCTTTGAAGCAGGCAGCCATCCTCTGCAAGCAGTTGGCAGGCGGTAAGATTTCCATGCAGATCAAGGATGTATATCCAGAGCCAATGCAGGATTTCCCAGTTCGCCTGAACTATGAGTATGCGCATCGCCTCATCGGTAAGGAGATTGGTGCTGAAACCATCAAGAACATTGCTACATCTCTCGAGATGAAGATCGTGAAGGAGGATGCTGAGGGCATCGACCTTCTGGTTCCTGCTTATCGTGTAGACGTTCAGCGTCCTTGCGACGTGGTAGAGGATATTCTCCGTATCTACGGATATAATAATGTGGAGATTCCAACCCAGTTGAAGAGCTCCCTGACTGTTCAGGGCGATGAGGATAAGGCTTATCACAGCCAGAACCTCGTGGCAGAGCAGCTGGTAGGCGAGGGCTTCATGGAGATTCTCAACAACTCTCTGAGCAAGGCTAGCTACTATACCGACTTCGACCTCAACAAGTATCCTAACGAGACAACCGTGAAGGTGATGAACCCATTGAGTGCTGATCTCGGTGTGATGCGCCAGACGATGCTGTTCGGTGGTTTGGAGAGCGTGGTTCGCAACATCAACCATAAGAGCCAGAACCTGAAGTTCTTCGAGGTGGGTAACACCTATATATACAATAAGGAGAAGTGGAGCGAGGAGAGTCCTATCAAGGCTTACTCTCAAGAGGGTCACATGTCACTCTTCATCACCGGTAAGCGCGTAGAGGGCAGTTGGGCTCATGCTGATGAGCAGAGCAACATCTACGAGTTAAAGGCTGTGGTAGAGAATGTTCTCCGCCGTGTGGGTATGCCACAGAACAACGTGGTTATCAAGCACAGTGACAATAACATCTTCTCTAAGGGCGTAAGTTACGAGACCCGTGCCGGAAAGGTATTGGTAGAACTGGGTATCCTGAGCCTGAAGTTGAAGAAGGCATTCGATATTGAACAGGATGTATTCTATGCTGATATCCACTGGGATAACCTGATGAAGGCAGTGAAGAAGGTGAACCTTACTTACACTGACATCAGCAAGTATCCTTCAGTGAGCCGCGACCTTGCATTGCTCGTAGACAAGAATGTAGAGTTCGCTCAGATTGAGCAGATTGCCCGCCAGACAGAGAAGAAACTTCTGAAGAGCGTTGTTCTCTTCGATGTTTACGAGGGTGAGCATTTGCCAGAGGGCAAGAAGAGTTATGCCGTTAACTTCATCCTTCAGGATGAGGAGAAGACTCTGAATGACAAGCAGATAGATGCTATCATGAAGAAGCTCATAGCCAACCTTACAAGCAAGCTCAATGCAGAATTGAGATAATGCAGAAGGTGCTCAGTGCAGAATTAAGATAATATTATAAACAAACGATAAACATTTAAAATTTTATTCCAATGGGAAGAGCATTTGAATATCGTAAAGCTACAAAGCTGAAAAGATGGGGCCACATGGCCAAGACATTTACTAAGTTGGGTAAGCAGATTGCTATTGCTGTGAAGGCAGGCGGTCCAGAACCAGAGAACAACCCATCATTGCGTGCTATCATCGCTAACTGTAAGCGTGAGAACATGCCTAAGGATAACATCGCTCGTGCCATCAAGAACGCTTGTGGCAAGGATACCAGCGATTACAAGGAAGTAACATACGAGGGATATGGCCCTCACGGAGTGGCTGTCTTCGTTGATACTCTGACAGACAACACTACACGTACTGTTGCTGACGTTCGTTCTATCTTCAACAAGTTCAGCGGAAACTTGGGTACAACAGGTTCTCTGTCTTTCCTCTTCGACCACAAGGCTGTGTTCACATTCAAGAAGAAGGAAGGTCTGGATATGGACGAGATGATTCTCGACCTGATCGACTACGGCGTAGAAGATGAGTTTGATGAGGATGAGGAGAGCAACGAAATCACAATCTATGGTGCTCCTACAAGCTTCGGCGAAATTCAGAAGCATCTGGAGGCTGAGGGTTTCGAGGTAACTGGTGCTGAGTTCACTTACATTCCTAACGATTTGAAGGATGTAACTCCTGAGGAGCGCGAAACTATCGACAAGATGGTTGAGAAGTTGGAAGAGTTTGACGATGTTCAGACTGTATATACCAACATGAAGCCAGAAATTCCTGCAGACGCAGAATAAGCATTATGTTGCAGCAAGACAAACAGGATAAGTTGCAGAAGGTAACTTATCAGACTCATGGCACCTGCTCAAAATACATCTGCATCAGTATAGATGAAGATGGAAATGTACAGGATGCCCAGTTCATCGGAGGCTGCGATGGCAATACCAAGGGCGTTTGTGCTTTGATTAAAGGCATGAAGGCAAAGGAGGTCATCGTCCGACTGAAGGGTATCACTTGTGGCAATAAGCCTACAAGCTGTCCAGACCAGTTGGCGACAGCTTTGCAGGAAATGGGATATTAAGAGTATTTTAGGCACGGATTACTATAGTGATCCGTGCCTTTTCTACTACTGGTACTCCGTGTCTTTTCTAATACTTGAAGGTATCATCCAGCAACACCTCCTTCGGGTTCTTAGCCGAATGATATACGAAACGGAAGGTGAAATGCTCTTCCTTATATTTCTTCAGGCCAGGGTTGTTGTCCAGGGCTTCCTTCTGAATCTTATGGAGTTTATCCTTGTTGGCATCAATCGCCTTCTTGTTATCTGCCTTGTTTCTCAAAGAGATATAGTATGTATATATCTTCTTGGTTTTATCAAATGCAGCACTGTCAGTCCTGGCGTCGTTGACGTATGGAGTAGGACAGTACTTTTCAGTATATTCCTTGGCTTCACGAGCCGCTTTGTCCTCCAGACTTTCTGTACAAGAAACGAGCAAAGAAGCAAAAATACCGATGTAAATCAACTTTTTCTTCATGATTTTTCTATATTTTATCTAAAAATCTCTATTATTTTCAATATTTTGTGCAAAGATACGAAAAAAAATACTATCTTTGCACTCTAAAGAGAGAAAATTATATGGAGAATATAAATAAAATAAGAAATTTCTGCATTATTGCACATATAGACCATGGTAAAAGTACCTTGGCAGACCGACTTCTGGAGAAGACTCAGACCATCAAGATTACTGAAGGACAGATGCTTGACGATATGGATTTGGAAAGAGAACGTGGTATCACGATCAAGAGTCACGCTATCCAAATGGAATATAAGGCAAAGGATGGACAGACCTATATCCTGAATCTTATCGATACTCCGGGACATGTTGACTTCTCATACGAAGTTTCCCGTTCCATCGCTGCTTGCGAGGGAGCACTGCTGGTTGTTGACGCAACTCAAGGCGTTCAGGCACAGACCATTTCAAACCTCTATATGGCTATCGAACACGACCTGGAGATTATTCCGGTAATCAATAAGATAGATATGCCTTCAGCTATGCCTGAAGAGGTAGAAGATGAAATTGTAGACCTGATCGGTTGTAAGCATGAAGATATTCTCCGTGCTTCAGGTAAGACCGGTGAGGGTGTAGAAGATATATTGGAAGCTGTTGTTAATCGTGTTCCTGCTCCGGTAGGAGACGAGAAGGCACCGCTTCAGGCTTTGATTTTCGACTCTGTATTCAACTCTTTCCGCGGTATCATCGCCTATTTCAAGATAGAGAATGGCGTGATCCGTAAGGGAGATAAGGTGAAGTTCTTCAATACCGGCATGGAATATGATGCTGATGAAATCGGTGTATTGAAGATGGATATGATTCCACGCCAGGAATTGGGTACCGGTGAGGTAGGTTATATCATCTCGGGTATCAAGAATGCTACCGAGGTAAAGGTGGGTGATACCATTACTCATATCGCCCGTCCTTGCGACAAGGCGATTGCGGGTTTCCAGGAAGTGAAACCTATGGTCTTTGCCGGTGTTTATCCTATCGATCCTAGCGATTACGAGAATCTGCGAGCATCGCTCGAAAAACTGCAGCTCAATGATGCTTCATTGACTTTCTCGCCAGAGAGTTCTGTGGCTTTGGGCTTCGGTTTCCGTTGCGGATTCCTCGGATTGCTCCACATGGAAATCGTACAGGAGAGACTGGACCGTGAGTTTAATATGGATGTCATCACTACCGTACCTAACGTATCTTATATGGTATACGACAAGCAGGGCGGTGTGAAAGAGGTTCACAATCCTTCCGGATTGCCAGACCCAACGCTGATAGACCATATTGAGGAACCATATATCCGGGCAACCATCATTACGGCTACCAATTATATTGGACCAATCATGAAACTCTGTCTGGATAAACGAGGCGAACTCATCAATCAGGAATATGTGAGTGGAAACCGTGTAGAGCTCCACTTCATGTTGCCATTGGGAGAAATCGTCATTGACTTCTATGACAAGCTGAAGAGTATCTCCAAGGGATATGCTTCGTTCGACTATCATATCGATTCATTCCGTCATTCCGACCTGGTGAAGCTCGATATCCTGTTGAATGGAGAGCCTGTAGATGCATTGAGTACTTTGACTCACCGCGATAACTCTGTGAGCTTCGGCCGCAGAATGTGCGAGAAGTTGAAGGACCTCATACCTCGTCAGCAGTTCGATATTGCTATCCAGGCAGCTATCGGTGCCAAGATTGTGGCACGTGAGACTGTTAAGCAGGTGCGCAAGGATGTTACTGCCAAATGTTATGGTGGTGACGTGAGCCGTAAGCGCAAGTTGCTTGAGAAGCAGAAGAAGGGTAAGAAGCGCATGAAGCAGATTGGTAATGTGGAAGTTCCACAGAAAGCTTTCCTGGCTGTGCTCAAACTCGACTAATTAATATAAGTATAAAGGAAAAGGAGGTTAAGTATTATGGCAGACTTTAAAGTAATTACCCCTAAGCGTGATATTGCGCGCGAACTGGCGCGTAAATATAGTACGATGACTCATGATGAACTCGATGTGGTGGAAGATATCCTTGAGCCTATCAAGTATGGCAAGGGCGAGATGATCTTGCCTGAAGGTGAACAGTGCATGGGTATCTCGTACATCGAGAAGGGATTGGTGCGCCAATTTTACTTTAAGAATGGCAAGGAGGTGACCGAACATCTGGGTGTGGATCATTCCATCTTTATGTGCATTGAGAGCCTCTTTAAGGAAGAGCCTACACGCTTGCAGGTAGAAGCTTTGGAGCCTACTCTGGTGTATATGCTACCGAAGAAGAAGCTGGAGGCGGCTGCTATGCGTAATGTTAATATCCAGATGCTTTATCGTAAAATATTGGAAGAGAGTTTGATTCAGTCTCAGATTCATGCCGATCTGATGCGATTTGAGTCGGCACCTAATAAATATAAGCGCCTGTGCGAAATGAGCCCACAGGTGGTTCTGCGTGCTCCGCTCACCTATATCGCAAGTTATCTGCAGATGACTCCGGAAACGCTGTCCAGAATCCGCTCGAATACTATATTATAATTTATAAAAAATGGTGTGACTTCAAAACCGAAGTCACACCATTTTTTTATTTCATAATACAGGTTCGCGAGTCCGTAAGGCGGAACAGGAGAAACGTCTAGCGGATTTGCGAGCCTGTCACCCTCTTACTTTACTCTGCCGTATAGAGGAATCGCTTGATGCTCTTCTTAGGAGTTTTTTCAAACTCATCTTCATGTATACGTATTTCTGATACTTTGCTGTAAGCAGGAATCATGGTGTTGAGCTCCTGGCGGTTCTGCTCCATGACATCTGCCAGTTCGTTGGTACCGAGATTCAGGGTCTGAGCTTCATCATAGTCAGGGTGAACCAGAGCAATGAGCTTGTCGCCCTTCTGTACAACCACGCTTTCCGCTACCAGGGCCAAAGAGTTGAGCTTATCCTCAATCTCCTCAGGGTAGATATTCTGACCGTTTGCGCCGAGCAGCATGTTCTTGCTACGACCCTTGATGAAGACGTTGCCGTCACCATCCATGGTTCCGAGATCGCCTGTATGATACCATCCGTTCTCGTCAATGGTCTGCTTGGTAGCTTCCTCATTCTTATAGTAACCCAACATTACATTAGGACCCTTGGCAAGGATTTCGCCTGGTACATTCTCAGGATCAGGACTATCGATGCGTACCATCATGTGGAGGGCAGCCTTACCGCAAGAGCCCGGTACGAAGTTTTTGTAATCCTCGTAGCAGATGATAGGGGCACATTCTGTTGCGCCATATCCCACGGTATATTTGAAACCTACGCTATGGAGGAAACTTTCCACTTCCTGGTTAAAGGCTGCACCACCGATAATCACCTCGTAGAAGTTGCCACCGAAGGCATTGGATACCTGGTCGCATATCTTCTCCTTCACCTTCTTGCTGATCACAGGCATGTGGAGCAGCATACGCATGCGGTTGTTCTGGATCTTAGGGAATACCTTCTTGCGGATAATCTTCTCGATAACCAGAGGTACAGATATAATGACGGCTGGCTTGATGCGGCCGAATGCCTCGGCAATGATGGCTGGACTAGGGATGCGGGTGAGATAGAAGATGTGGCAGCCCTTGATGAATTCGAAGATAAATTCAAACGCCATGCCGTACATGTGGGCCATCGGCAGGATACTGATGATAGAATCTCCCGGCTTGATCTTCTTACCCAGTACGTCCTCAGCAAAATCTGCATTGCCCCAGAGTGCACGGTATGGAACCATTACTCCCTTGGAGAAACCGGTAGTTCCGCTGGTATAGTTGATCATAGCCAACTCATCCGGATTCTGTTCCATATAGTAGTTGACATGGTTTTTGCGGAAGTACTTAGGATACTTGATACCGAACATCTCGTTGAGGTGTTCGCGCGCATAAGTCAACTTGTCGGTACGTGAAACGACAAGTGAATAATCCGGTATATAGATGATGCCTTCAAGACCTGGCATCTTCGTTGCATCAATCTGTGTAGCTACAACATCACCCACAAAGAGCAGTTTGGCATCGCTGTGGTTTACGATGTTGTGAATCTGGTCTGGCATGAATTCATGCAGGATAGGTACGGCAATGGCACCATAGGTAAGGGTAGCAAGGAATGCTACAGCCCAGTTTGCGCTATTTCGACCGCAAAGTGCTATCTTGTCGCCCTTTACTACACCAGAATTCTCAAACATGATGTGTAGCTTCTCAATTTTGCGTGCTACATCATGGTACTGCAAGGTTGCTCCCTTGTAGTCTGTCAGAGCATCCATATCCCAATGGTCTACGATGCTCTTTTGGATTAGTGCGTTAAAACTTGGAATCTCCATATTCTTGTTATTTAACGATTTGCTTTTTTATATTTTTCTCGTACTGAAGTCCGTTTGCTGATGATAGACCTTATCTGCTGATGGTCTGTCAGCAGATAGGGCCTGTCTCTAGATTGCGTTCTGATAGAGGTAACGCTTGATAGACTTCTTGGCTGTCTTTTCAAATTCCTGATTATGAAGTTTGATGCGTGACACCTTTGCGAAGCTAGGTATCTGCATGTTCAGTTCCTTGCGGTTCTGCTCCATGATGTTCTCCAGGTCTTCGTCTGTAAAGCCGAGGTTGTTAACTTCTTCCATATCCGGATGAACTAGAGCTACCAGCTTGTCATCGCTCTGTATTACGATGCTCTCGTTGACCATAGCCATGGAGTTGAGCTTGTCCTCAATCTCTTCCGGATAGATGTTCTGTCCGTTAGGTCCCAGCAGCATGTTCTTGCTTCTGCCTCTTATGAAGATATGTCCGTCGGCGTCCATCGTTGCCAGGTCGCCTGTATGGAACCATCCGTCTTTATCTATTACGGCATCTGTTGCCTCCTGGTTCTTGTAATAGCCCTTCATCACATTGATGCCGCGGCAAACCAGTTCACCGGCTACGTTCTCCGGGTCATCGCTCAAAACCTTTACCTCCATGTGCTTCACGGCAACACCACAGCTTCCTGCCACATAGTTGTCCTGATGGGCAAAGGTGATAAGTGGAGCAGTCTCAGTGGTACCATATCCCATTGCGATAGGGAAACCTACGCTGATGAAGAAGTTCTCTATCTCCTTGTTGAGCGGAGCACCACCCACAACAACCTCGTAAGGACGTTCGCCAAACTTTCTCAATACAAACTCGCGAACCTTCTCCTTGATGCGCTTATTGATGACAGGCATGTTCATCAGCAGTCGTGCACGGTTGGTTTGGATATGTGGGAATACTTCCTTTCTTACAATCTTGTCTACTACAAGCGGCACCGCATAGAGGATGTCTGGCTTGATTTCTGACAACGCCTCTGAGATGAGCGTTGGGCTCGGCAGACGGGTAAGGAAGAAGATATGGTTACCCAATACTATATTGAAGAGAAATTCTGTCATGAGTCCATACATGTGAGCCATCGGAAGGGTAGAAAGGATGTTGCTGTTCTTACCTATATTTGGTTTCACTGAATCAATGAGGTAGTCAAGATTACCCCAAAGTGCTCTGTATGGGAGCATCACACCTTTTGAGAAACCGGTAGTTCCACTGGTATAGTTGATCATCGCCAGTTCTTCAGGATCGTCTACGTGATACTTCACGTGTTCTGGTCTGAAATACTTAGGATATCTGTGTCCGAACATTGCATTGAGGTTCTCGCGCGCATAAGTCAGTTTCTCAGAACGCGAGATGACAAGCGAATTGTCCGGAAGATAGATGATTCCTTCCAGCGAAGGCATCTCCTCTGGTGTTATCTCTGTAGCTACCACGTCACCAACGAACAGAAGTTTGCTTTCGCTGTGGTTCACGATGTTGTGAATCTGCTCAGGCTTAAATTCGTTCTGTATAGGTACGACAATGGCTCCGTAAGTAATAATGGCCAGGAAGGCTACTGCCCACTGGCTACTATTTCTTCCGCAGACGGCAATCTTGTCGCCCTTCTTTACATCGCTGTTTTCGAACAGGATGTGTAGCTTCTCAATCTTTCTGGCAATATCGTGATATTGGAGGGTTGCGCCCTTGTAATCGGTGAGCGCATCCAGATTCCAATTCTTGATAATGCTGTTCTCAATATACGAGTTAAAACTTGGTATTGAATTCATTGCACAATTTACAAAATTTTGTGCAAAGATAATGAAAATAGTGCACACTGCAAAATAAAATGTGCACTATTTTCAAAAACTACATAAAATAATTAGTTTTTTTTCCTTTTTAGTCTACATATTGTGGTGTTATAGACTGTATTTTACTCATATCTCATTGATTTGGCTGGATGGATGTGAGAAATCAGGTAGCTTGGTGCTACGAGCATGAAGATACTTATCAGCAGCGTAGCAATGTTCAGGGCTATGATGGCAAGCCAGTTGAATTCTACCGGAACGGTACTTACATAATAGGTCTGTGCATCGAGTTTGATGATGCCTGTAAAGTACTGGAGGGTAAGAATGCCGAGGGCGATGGCGTTGCCCAGAAGCATACCCTTGCCGATGATGAAGACGGCAAACCACAGGAAGGTGTGGCGGATGGTCTTGTTGCGGGCACCCAATGCCTTCATTACGCCTATCATGGAGGTGCGTTCCAGAATGATGATGAGCAGACCGCTGATCATGGTGACGCCGGCTACTATCAGCATCAGACCGAGAATAATCCAGACATTCAGATCCATCAGGCTCAGCCATTGGAAGATGTTTGGATTCAGGTCCTTGATGGTAGAACTGCTGTAGGTTTCTCCATAGTGATCTACCGTGCGGTTCACCTTATTAATAATATAATCTTCAGTCTCGTTGAGCTTGTTGAAGTCGTTTACTGTCAGTTCTGCACCGCTCGTCTGGTCTTCTTCCCATCCGTTCAGCTTCACGGCAGTATAGAGATCGGTGTATACCATTACCTCATCATACTTCTTCAGGTTGGTCTGATAGATACCTTTGATGGTGAAGCGGCGCATACGCACTCCGTTGTCATCAAAGAAGTAGGCAAAGATGCGTTCTCCCGTCTTCAGCTTCAGCTTACCAGCCATCAGCTGTGAGATGAGAATCTGGTTATGACTCGCTTTGTCATCAAACTTAGGGATGCTGCCTTCGATCATGTTCTGATGGATAAAGGTAGAATCAAAATCAGGCCCTACACCTTTGAACATGACGCCCAGGAAATCGCTGTCCGTCTTCAGGATTCCCTCTTTCATGGCAAATTTCTGCACATGTTTTACGCCAGGTATCTTTTTCAGTACGTTGACCATCGAGTCGTTCATAACCACCGGATACTGGTTTTGCTGCTGCAGCGTCATGAAGTCGGCCACCTGTATATGGCTTCCGAATCCTATTACCTTGTCACGTATGGTATGCTTGAATCCGAGCACTACGCATACCGACATAATCATAATGGCGAGTCCGATAGCAACACCTGCAGTGGCTATATGAATAGCAGGGCGAGAAACTTTACGTTTATCGCCCTGATCGCTATATAATCTCTTTGCTATAAATAGAGGAAAATTCATCTTTACTTTGAATTTTGATCTTTGAACTTTATGATTAGTGAAGCTGTTGTATTCTTCACTCTTCGTTCTTCACTTTCTTACAGTCCTTCGTCTTCCACTCTTCCCGGATAAGCCTCAAGTGCCTTACCCAGAACCACCAGAGCACGCTCCAGATCGTGTTTCTTCAAGACGTAAGCTACACGAACCTGATTGTGGCCGGCTCCAGGAGTCGTATAGAAACCGGAGGCTGGAGCCATCATGATGGTTTCGCCCTCGTAGTTGAATTCCTCCAGACACCAGCGGCAGAACTTTTCTGAATCATCGATAGGCAGTTTGGCTACGGTATAGAAGGCTCCCATAGGAATAGGAGAGTATACGCCCGGAATGCGGTTCAAGCCGTCTATCAGGCACTTACGGCGCTCTACATACTCATCGTATACATCGCGGTAGTACTCTTCAGGAGCGTCCAGAGAAGCTTCGGCTACAATCTGACCGATCAGTGGAGGAGAGAGACGGGCCTGGCAGAACTTCATCACCGCCTTGCGGATTTCTGCATTCTTGGTGATGAGGGCACCCACACGGATACCGCACTCACTGTAACGCTTCGAAACAGAATCGATGAGAACCGTGTTCTGCTCGATGCCTTCCAGGTGCATCGCACTGATATAAGGACTGCCGGTATAGATATACTCACGGTAAACCTCATCAGAGAAGAGATAGAGGTCGTACTTCTTCACCAGGTCACGAATCTGATTCATCTCTCTGCGGGTATAGAGATAGCCCGTAGGGTTGTTAGGGTTGCAGATCAGAATGGCACGGGTGCGCTCATTGATCAGCTCCTCAAACTTCTCCACCTTAGGCAGGGAGAAACCTTCTTCTATCGTTGTGGCGATGGTACGGATCTTGGCACCCGCAGAGATGGCAAACGCCATATAGTTAGCGTAAGCAGGTTCTGGTACGATAATCTCGTCGCCAGGGTTGAGGCAGCTCATGAAAGAGAAGAGTACAGCCTCAGAACCTCCCGATGTAATGATGATATCATCGGCAGTTACGTTGATGTTGAATTTCTTATAGTAATCTACAAGCTTCTCGCGATAGCTGAGATAGCCCTGACTTGGAGAATACTCCAAGACCGTGCGGTCTATATGCTTCAAGGCATCTAGGCCACATTGAGGAGTTGGAAGGTCAGGCTGACCGATGTTGAGGTGATATACCTTTACTCCACGTTTTTTTGCTGCGGCAGCCAGAGGAGCCAACTTTCTGATAGGTGACTCTGGCATTTCAAGACCGCGTACAGATATTTCTGGCATCTTAAAATATTGTTTCTTTCTATTAATTATCCGTGTCGAAAATTGAATTCTATGACCTTTTGGTCTTTTCAATTTACGCTAATCGGCTGCAAAGATAAGAAAATTAGATGAGAATTGAGAATAACTTTCGGTTAAATTTTATTTTTTGATTAAAAACTCTTTAAATATGTCGCTCTTTGCTTTCTTTTTTATAACTTTGCACTTAATTTCAAGAAATGTTATAAGATTATACTAATTAATTAAAAATAAGTAAGAAGAAAAATATGAGAAGTAGAACAAGTACATGGTTTGAGACCAAAGTGAAATATCAGAAGACAATGGAGGATGGTTCAGAAAAGGTTGTTTCTGAAGCATACGTAGTAGATGCTTTGAGCTTTACCGAGGCTGAGAGCGCCATCATCGATGAGATGTCGGTTTATGTAAGCGGCGAGTTGAAGGTGAGCGGTATCGGTAAGGCTTGCTACGGCGAAATCTTCTTCAGCGATGTGGATGATGATGATAAGTGGTATAAGGCTAAACTCCAGTTCATCACAATTGATGAGAAGAGTGAGAAGGAGAAGCGCAGCAATGTTACTTATCTTGTTCAGGCTAAGTCTCTCGCCCGTGCCCTCCGTTATATTGATGAGGTGATGGGCAAGACCATGATAGATTATGATGTGGTTGGTTTGAACGAAACCAAACTGATGGATGTATTCGAGCACCATGCTCCTAACGAGAAGAAAGAGGAGAAGAATGATGTGCCTGAATACGAGGAGCAAAAATAATTGAACTATGTATGATGTAAAAGGAAATCTCCATGAGGTGCTGGGCAGCTTGCCTGCCGGTGTCCGTCTCGTTGCTATCAGCAAGTTCCATCCCAACGAGTATATCGAGGAGGCTTATGCTGAAGGACAGCGTATCTTCGGCGAGAGTCATGAGCAGGAACTCGCCAAGAAGGTAGCTTCGCTGCCTGAGGACATCGAGTGGCATTTCATCGGTCATCTGCAGACCAATAAGGTGAAGTATATCGCACCTTATATCTCGATGATTGAATCGGTAGACAGTCTGAAACTTCTAAAGGAGATTGAGAAGCAGGCTGCCAAGCACAATCGTGTGGTGAAGGTTCTTCTGGAACTTCATCTGGCTGAGGAAGATACCAAATCGGGTCTTTCTCTTGATGCTTGCCGCGAACTCCTTGAGGCAGGCGAATGGCGGGAGATGAAGCATGTGCAGATTTGTGGCATCATGATGATGGCATCTAATACAGACGATGAGCAGCAGATTGCTCAGGAGTTTGATGAGGCTGCCCAGTTCTTTGATGAGATAAAGGCCAGATATTTTGCTGATGATGATGCTTTCTGCGAGCGTAGCTGGGGTATGAGTCACGATTATCATATTGCCGTCAAGCACGGCAGCACGATGGTTCGTGTAGGTACTACCATCTTCGGTCCTAGAATATATTAAAATAATAAGAGGGTGTGTCATGTTTAATGACACACCCTCATTGTTTATATAGTTAGTATACTATCTTCTGTCCCTTGCTGGTAATATAAATCTTGCCCTTTTGTGGAACGGAAACCTTTCTGCCTTCCAGATCAAAATAGGCTGTCGGTCTGTCTTTACCGATGATGACCGAAGAGATTCCGGTAGGAGAGAAGTTCTTGAGATAATCGAAGGTTACCAGACCGGTTGCTTCATCCTTTGTGATGTTGTAGAGCGGATGACTCGTATCAACACTGTTGTTCAGGGTGATACTGGTCAGACTGTTCACCTCGTACTCTGTAGCAGAGCTCGCCTTGTAGGTCGGGAACGGGTCGTTCTGAAGACTCGTTATGATATCATCGCTGCTGACGCCCGTGTTATAGCTGTTGTATACCATTCCGTCTGCAGGAACAATCATGACCCTTGGCTTACCTGTCGTGTTGTTGGGATTATCCCCCAGATTAACCGATGGCAAATCATCGTAGGCGATGCGCCATACCAGCAATCCGTAACCCAGAGCCTTCTTGTACCATCCCTCGTTTCTGATATTCTGCAGCAGCAGGTATTCGCCCTGGCTGTTGGCTATAATCTTGTATGCATCCGATGCCTTGTCGTATGGTTCCAGCTTTATCTGCTTCGCCTCGGTATCAGAAAGGAGGGTAGGCTGTTTCCATCCTACGATGCTCTTCTCCCATGGTGAATAAGGGATAGGCTGATAGCCGTCAGCCTGATAATTGCCCGTATCCATGACGTCCCAATATTCAGGACTCTGGTTGTGCTCAGTGATTTCGTTGGTCGGATAGATGTCTGGCAAACCGAGGGTATGCGAAAATTCATGGCAGAAGAGACCGATACCATTGATGTAGTATTTGCCGTCTTGGGTATCTGCAGGCTTATTGTTCAGCTCGTTGTTGATGCCGAATCGGGATACTGTTTTCCCGTCATAGGTTCCCACTCCTACGGTACCCGATTTCGGCCAGAGACAATCGCCTGAATTACCTACGATACTTTCAGAATAGCCGGCATAGATTACATATACGAGGTCTACATATCCATCGCCATCGCTGTCGTAATCGGCAAAGTTAACCTTGTCGTCTACCTGCTGGCAGGCTTCCTTAATCATCTGAGGAAAGTTGGTGTCACTTCCGTCGTCACGTCCGTTCTTGCCATAATAAGCTGATTTCTTGCTTACCGTAACAGGACTCACTACGTCAAACTGTGGTATAAACTGGTTATCGCTCATGTCAGCGAAATACTGCTGTACGCTGCCATAGTTCTGGCAGTATTTCTCGTTGGTGATAAACACTTCTTTATCAGCCTCAGGCATAGCTTCTCCCTTCTTTCCGTTGAGGTAATGGTTGAATGTTGCAACCGGATCCTTACTCTTGAACTTCACATCCTGAAACTGCACCAGGAGTACCAATGCCTTCGGGCTTCCCTTATGAGGGAAATAGCTTGGGCTCACGGTTCCTATTTCTGAAGCTCTTGTAAGATTCTCTGAAGAGAAAGCACGGGTTTTTCGGGTGTTCAACTCTTCAGCAGTTATCTTTTCGTATTTTCCGTCTTGGGTTTCCCGCAGGGGCGTACCGTCCAGCAGCATGTAGTAGTGGAAGGTTTCGTCGCCATGCAGGGTAGCACATGCTACGGTTCCATCAGCCAGCATAATCTTGGCGATGCCCGGTTTAGCCTTTACGGCATAGAGATTGGCGATGCCCAGGAAGGCGAGCGCCAGAGAGATGATTGCCTTCTTCATAAACAGTTAGGGTAGATGGGGGATTATTTATAAAAGTATTGTCCTTTCTTCTGAGTCTGGTGACCAAACTCGATGGCGTGATGCGGACAATGGTGATAGCAGGTAAAGCAGGTGAGGCAATCCTTGTGATGTAGCCATTCCGGATATTCTCCATGACCGCCCTTGATATCGCCTACAGGACAGACGTTGGCACAGATGCCACACTTCACGCACTTGTCTTTCTCCACATGAAACCGCTTGTCGGTGATGAGCACCTTCTCAAAGAATCCGCCCACAACCTTGGTGAAGAACCAGGGGATAGGACCTTTTACCAGACGGTTCACGCCCTCTTTCCTGTCGAATATCTCTTCGCAGATAACCGCCAGTTCCTGTGCCGATTTCGATTTCTTACGAACTTCGCGCTCCTTCGGATCAACATCCATAAAAGGAAGTCCTACATAAGATTCCGGCATGATGAGCGAGTAGGAAGCAGAAACCTCCGTGATGCCCAATGCCTGAAGCGATGCATTCAGCGCAATCGTATCGTTGAGGTTTTCGATGGTGAGTCCGATGCTGTCGCCTGCAGTACAGACGCAATAGGCGAAAGGATGCTTTCTGAACGTCTCCTTGTCTTCAGCAGTAGCATCAGGAGTTTCTCTCCGTATCTTCATCTTCCTGATAAACTCCCTTACAAGGCGTGGAACCCTCCAGCCATGTACGGGGAAAACGAATCCGAGCCGTTCATTCTCTTTCAGAATAAACGGCTCGGCTATATTGTGGCTTGAATCATCCGCCCGCATATAAGGGGCGATAGGAATCAAGTCTTCGTGTGTAGCCGCTGCCAGTCTGGCTGCTGCCCACTTGGTATTTCCAGTTCCGGAGAAATAGAAAATCATGCTTACTTTTAAATATGTATTGAGCTAGATTATTTCTTTTCTGTCATAACACCTTCTATATAGAGACGTGACATTTCTACATTGCCGTTAGAACGGACGGTGATGCTCTTCTTGAAATGACCAGGGAACATGCCCTTGCCGTTATAGGTAACACTAATCTGTCCCTTCTCGCCTGGAGCGATAGGCTTCTTGGTGTAAGAAGGTATGGTACAGCCGCAGCTGGCAATAGCCTGGTTGATAATCAAAGGCTTGTTGCCCACATTGGTGAAGGTAAAGGTAGCCTTCTGTACCGGGTTTGACTCTTCGAACGAACCGAAGTTGTGTATCAGTTTGTCGAACTTAATCTCTGCCTGAGCAGATGCAGTAGCTACAAGAGCCACCAGCATAGTGAGTGTCAATATGATTCTTTTCATCTTCATATCCTTTCTTCTTTCTTTATATTTTCTCTTTAATTTGTTTCTTATTTTTATTTAATTCGATGCAAAAGTACATATAAAGTTTAGTATTACGTTACTTTTTTACATTATTTAAAACAATTATGCCTTATATTTCATGTTACAGCCTTCTTTTCTGTGGAAAAGTGGGGGCGCAATACTCCTCATTATGAAGAAGTTTGCAGATTCCTGAACAAAAAATCCCCCAACCTTAATCACTTAAGATTGGGGGAGAAAGTAGAAAAAATAATAAAGTATGAACAATATCAACTGAATAGAGGGCTAAATGTGGAATTTGATTTCATTCAGCCAAGCCTGAACACTGAAGCAGGGACAGGACTTGTGGACGTTCGGGAGATCACGATGACCTAGGATCTCGGCTTCGGGATAGTCTACGCACAGACTCGTCAGGAGATTCTGGAGCGACTGCTTCTGAGCCTTCGTACGGGTATCTGCCGGATTGCCGTCGGCGTCGAGACCGCCTTCGTAACAGATGCCGATACTGTGTGCATTGAAATGGCGGGCGTGGGCGCCGATTTCTGATTCGGGACGTCCGGGGTAGATGACGCCGTCTTTCGTGATGTAATAGTGATAACCGATGCTGCGGAAACCACGGGCTAAATGACAGGCTTCGAGCTTTTCGAAGGTGAAGTCCTGCGTGACGCGGGTGGCAGAACAGTGAATGACAATAAGTGATATTTTTCTTGTGTTTTTCATAGTGCTGAATCTTTAAAGGGTTGATACTACTGGCAGCTCTGCACACAAAAGGCAGAGGCTACGGCGGTGAGAACGGTAATGACGAAATTCAGAATTTTCTTGAGTGTTTCTCTTTTCATTTTCATTTGATTTAAGGTTAATAAATGGATTGGGGGCTCGGATTTCCTATATCCGGGCGATACTGGAGAAGGAAGGCTGACAGGATGAGCAGATGGGCTTGATAGCGCGTGTTTCAATGATGCTTGCTATATTGATGAATAGCCGGGGGTGCTATAGCCGAATCCCGGACTGCATCCTGTCTAAAACCTTCTTTCTTCATCTACTGGCGAGGGGGTTACTCCAGGCCGTCGCTACCATCGGAGCCGGTGCTCTCGGTGTTGCCTGATCCGCCAGTCTGTGTTGAGTCGCCACCCTGGCTTGTGCCGCCACCCTGGGTAGTATCGCCTGTGTTATCCTTACCGCCGTCTGGTGGAGTAACATCTCCTGTTACGGCTGTAGCCTTCTTCAGGGATGCATCGAGGTTCAGACTGTTTGCCTTGAACTCACCGGTGCCACGGGCACGGAGCTTCAGTCCGGCAATGTTCTTGGTGATGCTGAACTCCTTCTCGGAGGCAGCACCTTCCTTGTTCTTGATGCCGATGCTGAAGATGGCGAGGTCGGGAATCTTCACGGCGATACCCTGCAGAACCAGTTCTCTTACGCAGCTCACCATGTCGGTGAGCATACCCTTGATGGCTCCCTTTGAGAACGGTGTGTTGTGACTTTCCATGTGCTCTGCGAGTTCATCAAGACCATAGGTCTGGGTGATTACAGGGTAAGCGAAAAACTTGCCGTTAGCGGCGCTCAACTTCTCGTTGACATACTTCTTTAATGTGTACAGAATCATAGTGTCTTCATTTTAAGGTTAATAAATTGTGTTTGTGTAGTAGGGGGCGCTGCGCATTGCCTCTTGGTGGTATGAGATGTTATCTCTGAACCACAATGCAAAGATACGAAATCGGTGAGGGGTCAACTCACAGTTGCTCATACTTGCTCATGTTTTATCATACTTTTTCATAGATTCTTTTTTTCTGGAGTTTATAAGCCCATTATAATCAATCATCATTTGCTTGAATCTTATTCAAGTTTCGCGAGTTTTACCCCACACGCCCTGAAAGGGCGATGCCCTGGGCTAGGGGCTTCTGCCCTTTCAGGGCGTGTGGGGCAAAACATGCGAAAGTTCAGTAAGGAAGTATATGGTAACTATAGTTTCGCAAGTTACTTGAATATACTGACAAGGAAAAGACTTTACACCCGAAGCTTTCTGAAAGACTCCGGAAAGAGAAGTGAAAGAAACTGGAAGGCTGGTGCGCCGGCGGGGGATACACGCTACTTCACTTCATGCCTAAACTTCACCTTCCGCCTCTGGCTTGCCAAGATACGTTTTGTGGCTTCTCTGCCCGAACCTATCTATACCGCATTTTCAAGTTAAAGGAAGGCTGTACTCCTACCGAATGGCGGGAGAAAATGGCTGAAAATGTAGCCCCGGAGGATAAAAAGCAGGATTAACCATTTTTCGATAAATACCAGGAAAACGCATCACTGAAGGGAACAAATTGTTAAGGGGGGCTACTTGCAGGAAGTAGACACCTAAAACATAGAAAATAGACACTTTTTTATAGGAAAGCAACACTTTTTTCGAAAAAAATACTATATTTGCACCATGGAAAATATGATAGAGACTTTCACGAAAGAGGAACAGGCTATTTTTATAGTGGCATTGTTTCTTCTGCTGTTCGCCATAGTCATGAGCTATGCCATGGTTCAAGACTACAGGATATATCTTGATGGAAACAACAAGGCTCGCTACAGTTTCTGTGATTTCATCAAGAGAGGAAGATATTATATCTATCTGTTTCTCAGACAGTCTTTCGTCATCATCCTGGGAATGACAGTATATCTGACGGCAATGAGAGAATAGGTGCTTCGGTGGATAATGCCGCTGCATAGTGGCAAGATTTGGCTGAATGCACAAAAGTATTTTTTTTTACAAGAAAATATTAATTTAATAACTAACAATATGAAAACGAATTTTGTAAAATTGAGATGGCTTTTCACGATGCTTTTGTTCGTGACAACCATGATTATGCCAACCATGATGTTGGCGAAAAGTATTGATCTAAAAATACCGGAAGGTGATGGCGCAGGAACCCCATATAAAATTGGTACTGCTGAAGAACTTTATTGGTTTGCAGGTCTGGTGAATGGTACGCTTCCAGGCGTCAAAAAGGATTTATCTGCCAATGCAATCCTCACGGATGACATTATCGTGAATACGGGCGTTCTTGACCCAAATAAAGATCTGGTAAGCGGAAACGACTTTATAGAATGGATACCTATTGGTAAATCTTCTTCTGATGATGATGCATATACTGGCACCTTTGATGGCAATGGACACACCATCAGCGGATTGTATTTCAATAAATCTAACTCATGGTATGTTGGCTTGTTTGGCTGCATAGGAGCCGAAGGCAAGATTTCCAACGTAGGAGTTTCGGATTCATATTTTCAGTCCAGTAACTGTCCGTATATAGGCGGCGTGTGCGGATCGAATTCTGGCGAACTCCAAAACTGTTCTAACAGCAGCACTGTAATTGGCAAAGAAAACGAGTATAGAATAGGCGGCGTGTGCGGCTATAACAGTGGCACTGTCAAAGATTGCAAAAATACAGGTTCTGTCAGAGGAAAAGAAACAATAGGCGGCGTGTGCGGATATAATGAAAGAAGATATAATGAAAAAGGCGGAATAATAGAAAACAGCTTTAATGAAGGCACTGTCAGCGGAACAGGTGATTATGATGTTCTTAATATCGGCGGCGTGTGCGGCTATAACTATGGTGGCACAATCAAAAGCTGCTATAACACAGCTTCTGTAAGCGTAACAGGTAAAAAAGTCGGCGGCGTGTGCGGCGATAACTCGGATGGTACAAGTACAATAACAAATTGCTTTAATGAAGGCACTGTCAGAGGAAAAGAAACAATAGGCGGGGTGTGCGGCAATAACAGTGGCACAATCAAAAACTGCTATAACACAGCTTCTGTAAGCGGACAATATTCTGTCGGCGGCGTGTGCGGCGATAACTATGAAGGTCCAATAACAAATTGCTATTATCTTAGTGGCACAGTCGCAGACGGTAAAGGCGGTATAGGAGGAAAGGATGATGAGAATGGCAAGGCAGTGGAAATGTCCAAAGATCGGTTTAAAAGTGGCGAGGTGGCATGGCTACTTAATGGTTCCAAATCTGTTTCTACCGAAGAAAGCACCTTGGCATGGTATCAGAAGTTGGGTGAGAATGCTGACGCTTATCCAGTCTTGAAATCCACTGACCACAATACTGTATATAAAGCACCCCTCTTCTCTTGCGACGGGACAACCCGTATTGGTGAATATGCAAACAAACCAGAAGGCGACAAGTTGTCTCACAACTATCAGATGGCAGAAAAGGCTGATGAAGGAACGTCAAATCTTTATAGCGAGGAATGCGCTATATGCCACAATTAAAAGATGGAACAAAGTACATCAAGGACTTCTGTGGCAACAAAGACAACATTATTAAGCTAACAGCGGAGTCTGACGGTTCATACAAGGCAGCCGAGCCTGTTGACATCAATGACAATGCGGCTTACGACAGCCCTGTGGACTTCACTGCCCCAACGCTGAAATACACGCAACTATCTCGGCGCAGACCAGTGGCAGGCTGTGTACGTGCCTTTCGAGACTCAGGCTACAGACTGGACAGACAACGGCATCACCGTGGCAAGCATCAACAATTTCCATGAGTACGAGAAGAAAGATGGCAGCGGCTATGAGACGGTACTCGAAGTGAAGAAGGCTACATCTGGAGAGTTTGAGGCTAACACCCCATACTTGTTGAGAACAAAAGATAGCGGAAGCAAGACTATCACTATCAATAATGTCAAGTTGCATAAGGCAGAATCGAAGACATACTACTGCATGAGCATGACTCGCAAGTATAACTTCACTGGCATCTACACTCCACAAAGTGGATTAGGTCAGGATGAATCATCAGTTGCCGTATATGCTCTCAACAAGCAAGGACTCATAGCTCCGTTAAACCCTTCTACCGAAGTTGGTGCACAGCGTTGGTATCTTACGGTAAGTAATCGTAATAGTTCTAACATGTCACAGGCATCAAAATCCCGTTCTATCAGCATAGATGAGGTCGGCGAGGGAGCAACAACTGCCATAAAGGGCATCCAAGTTATAACCAACAATGAGGCTGATAACACATCTCTAAATGGTATATATGACTTGCAAGGTCGTAAGCTCAGCAAAGAGCCTACTCATGGCATCTATATCAAAAATGGCAAAAAATATGTGAAATAGATATGTAAAATTTAAAAAGTAAGGAATATGAAAAAGAATTATCAGAAACCATCAATCACTGTAGTTGAGTTGGAAAATTCCTGTGTTCTATTAGCTGGGTCTAACCCATTGCCAGAAGGCTATGAGCAGGTTCGATTCACTGGTGAAGATTGTGATCCTGCATAGTATTGTGTTTTGGTTTATGCCAAATGGATCTACAAAATATCTGGCATAATTATCAACCCATACTTTGCGGTTGTTCCAAGGGTCTATACACCTCGACAAAAGGGTGTATAGACCCTTTTTCCTATTGTATGATGTCTTCAGTTAGAAGTACCTTTTGTTGGCTCATTTTCAGATTAGGCGGAACAGGGTTAGGGCTCACCGAGGAAGTAGAGAATGTAGGAGACTTGCATCGGGGTGAACTCCTTGCAGTTCTTGCCGTAACCGGTGGCGGCGAGCTTCTGGAGAAGGTCGGGGATGCGCTGGATCCATCGCATCAGGTGAGCACTGGCTACTGCTGGAGTAGCATCGGGAAAATACAGAAGAGCTAGCTCTTGCTTGGTATAACTTCTTAAATCCATAGTTTTGTTTGATTTTTTAAGGGGTTTATGATTGAGTTGCGGTTCATAAGCTACTGACTTTTGCATCGTAAGTCTCTGACTTTTGCACCGTAAGTCCTTGGTTTCCGTTTCGGAAGTAACTGGCTTCCGGGTGACAGGGTGACAGGGGTGACAGGGAATTCTGAAGATTTACTCTCGCGCGGGCAGGCAGGAAAAATCAGGCCGAAAGTTCCTGCCTGCCCGCGTGCGAGGCGAAATGTTGAAAAACTCGTGTCACCGTGTCACCGTGTCACCCTGAACCGGATGGAACCGAAGGTTTGGAGGAACGGCTAGAACGGGGCATCATCATCGCATTGCGGTGGGTTGATGCAGACGGATACCTGGTAAGCCTTGATTTCCTCGGCTGTACGGACGATTGCCCTGTAACCACGGCTGTGCTTGGTGCGCATCTTTTCGAATCCGAGATCATTGAAAGCCTTGCCCAGTTTCGAACTGTTCAGCTTCTGGGAGATGTTGCAACTGATGATCTGCATCGCTCTGGCTATGGACACGAACTCCCCTGTCTCCGCCTCCGTTGGCTTTCGGAAGTAGAGATCCACAAGTTCCTGTTCTAGTCTGGGCGCCTCAAAAGCGCGGTTGTGCCGGTTCTGCTTTTCTATCTCCTCATCGGTGAACCAGTAGCGGAAATCACTCTTGTAGAGGGCGTAAGCCTGGGCGTAGATGCCTTCGTAATTGAACGGATGCTCACGGGGCGAGAGGATGCTCTCTATCTCGTAGGGCAGCCAGCGACGGTTACCGGTAGGGTCGCTCAAAAACTCGGGATTGTTGCCCGTGCCGCAGAAGGTGTTGATATGCTTGCGCTGCTCGGCATAATGGCCGTATGCCGCCCTTTCGTTGGTATACTGCATCGTTACCACAGCCTTCAGCTGGTTCAGTTCCGATGGACTCATCGTGTCGAGCTCTTCATAACAGATGAGTGCATACTGCGAAAGGGCGATGATATCATCCTTCGTCATGCGCCTGGCATTCGCCTTCGTATAGAAGTATTGCTTCAGTTCCGGCGGCAGGAGATAGTTGAACCAGGTGGTTTTGTAGGCGCCCTGTCTGCCGATGAACACCAGGATGACATTGTTGACGGCACCTTCGTCTATCCATCCTGCTATCATCGCCACGAGCCATTTCCTGAGGGCTTCACAGAAGGGCATCACGGGGTCTCCCTTCATCTTTACCGTGGCAGCGAGTTCGGCTATATAGTCCTTGTCGCCTTCCTGCCAGGGTGGGAGATTCTCCAGATAATCGGTGAAGGGATTGTAGGGCGGGGTATAGTCGCTCTCGATGACATTGATCATGTCGCTCTTGCTCACCCTTGCGGTTAGCGACATGTTGCTCCATTGCGTATTCAGATCGCGGTCCTGGAGGATTCGCCATTTCCCCTTCAGATACTCGTAGCGCAGGGTGATGAGGTTGAAGCGGAGTTTGATATGCCCGTCGAGGAAGTCTTTGATTTCATCTACGGTGGCATAGGGAATCTTTCCGGTTTCTGCCTTCATCTTCTGTGGGTGAGTGGTGTTGTCGTAGCACGACTTGAACACCTGTTCTACACTGTCGTATTCGGGAAACTGCCTGATAGCCCACTGGGTGGCTTCTTTCCTGTCGTACCGTTTCTTAGCCATCATGTAGCCCACCCGCATCACATACTGGTTGTGGTTGCCGGGTTCGTACCTGATCTTTTCGCTTTCCAGCTTGGGTTTGACGATCTGCTCGTAGTAGTCGGCGATGCGTTCCTGTTTCTTTTTCTTCTGGGCGGTCTTGAGCGTAGCTGAATGGAAATGGCTGATTTCCTCGGCGCTGAAGGCTGTGGCTTCAGGATTGAAATAGACTTCGGGGTCGTAGGCGAGTCCGCTGAGCCTTGTGATGTTCTTGCAGAGCGGATCGCTTTCCTTGCCGATGAGATGCGCGTAGTAGTCGTTTCCCATGGCGAAGGCGGCGGGATAATCATCGCCTTCGTAGCGGTAGATGACGCGCAGTCCGTTGCCGCTCATGGTAACGTAGCAGAGCAGGGTGTGGGCATCGTGGCAGATTCTCTCTTTGAGCGAGCGCAGGGTGCCGTCATCCGGTTTTTCTGTGATGTGGTCGAAGTCGACCAGTGACAGATGTGTGAGGCTCCGGATGTTGTCCTTGCCTTTTCCGCCTTCGAAGATGCAGGCTACGGCGAAGAGGGGTGCATCGTGCTTGTACGACTTATTCCCCGTTTTCCGGTAAGACTCGGTGAAAAACCTGAGTTTCTCATCTTCCTTCATGAAGGTTACCAGGCCTTCCAACTGGCCAGGTGAAGGAATCTTGCTGGCCATGTTAATGAATGTTGTTATGTTCATAATCTCCTAAAAATATTATATTGTTTATACAATATATGTATCGGTTATTCGTTTCCTTATAGGTAAGCAGATTGTTGAATCTGTTTTACATGGTGCAAAGATAATAAAAAGAAAATAAAAAAGAGTTCCCGTAGTGGGAACTCGTATACAATAATTACAAACAATTTAAAAAAATTAAGTAATGAAGATTGTTAATTTTATTGCAGACAACAGCCGTTTCGGCGTTGTTCTGAGTGAAGTGATGAAGAACCATCATGTATCTGGTTCTGATCTGATGTTTTATGCTGGGATGCATAAGGAAAACATTTTTGCAATCTAAAAGGGTAAGGGCGATTATCGGCTCAGTGTTTATGTGAGGATTGTTTCAGCTCTTCGGTACTTTATCGAAGATCCGGAAGAATACGCCCGAGTAAAGCAACGACTTATCGAAGCAGCCTTCGATGATAGTTACTTTTATAATAAATAATTCTTTTGAATTGGTTTTTTAAAATTAAAAAGTGGAATCCGGCGGTTGTCGGATTCCACTGATATCGTATTTTCACCCTGTGCGGGTGGAATTACCCAATACGCCCTGAAACTTCAATTTAACGCAAGAACTTTCCGGTAAGGCTTGCCTTGCAGGCAGCTACTTCTTCCGGAGTTCCGGCAACAACGAGATTACCGCCCTTGTCGCCGCCTTCCGGACCGAGGTCGATGATATAGTCGGCACACTTGATGACATCCAGATTGTGCTCAATCACAACCAGCGAATGGCCCCTTTCTATCAGGGCATTGAAGGCATGGAGCAGGCGCTTGATGTCGTGGAAGTGAAGACCCGTGGTAGGCTCGTCGAAGATGAAGAGCGTAGGCTCCTGTTCTTCCTTACCTATGAAGAAGGCGAGCTTTACACGCTGATTCTCACCACCCGAAAGCGAACTTGAATTCTGACCGAGCTTGATATAACCCAGACCTACATCCTGAAGCGGTTTCAGGCGGTTTACGATGATGCGGCAGTTGTCGAAGTCGCCCTCGTTGCGCTGCAACTTTTCATCGCTGAAGAACTCGATGGCCTCGTTTACCGTCATGTTCAGCACATCATTGACGTCTTTTCCGCCATAGCGAACCTCCAGGATATCGTGCTTGAACCGCTTGCCCTTACAAGCCTCGCAGGTCAGCGTGAGGTCTGCCATAAACTGCATCTCGATGGTAACATATCCCGCACCCTTACATTCCTCGCATCTTCCGCCTTCAGTATTGAAAGAGAAGTACTGCGGCGTGAATCCCATCTGCTTAGCCAGTGGCTGGTTGGCAAAGAGGGCACGTATCGCATCGTATGCCTTCAGATAAGTGGCAGGGTTGCTGCGGGTACTCTTTCCGATAGGGTTCTGGTCAACAAACTCTACATGATGGATGCTCTTCCAGTCGCCTTCCATCGATGTATATTCGCCTGGGGCATCTGCTACGAGGTCCAGACGGCGACGCATGGCAGGATAGAGGATTCCCTTGATGAGCGAACTCTTGCCTGAGCCTGATACACCGGTTACACAGGTGAATACGTTGAGCGGTATCTTAACATCGATGCCGCGCAGATTGTTCATCCGGGCTCCCTTGATTTCGATATACTGGTTCCAGGCACGGTGGCTCGTTGGCACCTTTATCTCCTCGTTGTGGGTCAGGTACTTGATGGTATAACTCTCCGGATATTCAGCCAGCAGCTTTTCCTGTTCAGCCTTGTCGGTGGTTGAATATTCTGATGACGGACCGGCGTAGACCACTCTTCCGCCCAGTCTGCCGGCATCGGGACCGATATCGATGAGATAGTCGGCTGCCCGCATAATCTCTTCGTCGTGTTCTACCACAACCACCGTATTGCCCAGTTGCTGCAGTTCTTTCAGCACCTTAATCAGTCGGGCGGTATCGCGGCTATGGAGTCCGATACTAGGTTCGTCGAGGATATATACGCTACCCACGAGCGATGAGCCCAGGTTGGTGGTCAGGTTGATGCGCTGACTCTCACCGCCGGAGAGGGTGTTGGAGAGTCGGTTGAGCGTAAGATACCCCAGACCAACATCCAGGAGGAACTGCAGGCGGTGGGTGATTTCGGTGAGCAGACGCTTGCTGATTTCCTTCTCATGCTCCGAGAGTTCCAGTTTCCTGAACCATTCGCTCAGGTTCACAATCGACATCTCAACCAGTTCGGTGATGCTCTTTCCGCCAATCTTCACATAGTTGGCTTCCTTCTTGAGTCGGGTACCATGGCAGTCAGGACAAATCGTCTTTCCACGGAATCGGCTCAGCATCACGCGGTATTGTATCTTGTACTGGTTCTCCTTTACCATTCTGAAGAACTCATCGATGCTCACCCTTTCCTGCTGTTTGCGTTTCTTCTCGCCAGGCAGACCGTGCCACAGCCAGTCCTTCTGCTGCTGAGTCAGTTCGAAATAAGGCTTGAAGATAGGGAAGTCGTATTCAGCAGCTCTGCGGATGAATTCCTTGAGCCACATACCCATCTTTTCGCCTCGCCAGCAAACCACACATCCGTCATATACGCTCATCGAAGTGTTCGGGATGACGAGTTTCTCATCGATGCCTATTATGCTGCCGAAACCTTCGCAGGTAGGGCAGGCTCCGAGAGGTGAGTTGAAGGCAAACATATTGTCGGTAGGCTCTTCAAACTGCATGCCGTCAGCTTCGAACCGGGTAGAGAAGTCGTAGCAGATGTTGCTTGGCAGGAAGACGAGGCGGCAGGCTCCATCTCCCTCATAGAAGGCAGTTTCGGCAGAATCCATCAGTCGGCTGATATCATCCTTCTCATCGCTTACCGAAGCACGATCGATGACCAGGAAGATTTCTTCATCCTTCTGTTGCATTCTCTTTCTCAGTTTGTCGCCGCTTACTTCCAGCAGTTCCTTATCCGCCTGCTCCATGAAGTCTTCGATACGCACGAATTCACCTTTTATATATATACGCGCGTAACCTTCCTGGTTGTACATCTCCAGCTGTTTGCCCAGACTGCGCCCTTCGATGACGTGGATAGGGGCGAGGATGACAAACCTGGTACCCTGGGAATACTGTCGGGTACAGGCGAGTACATCTTCGGTAGTATGGCGTTTCACCTCCTGTCCGCTGATAGGCGAATAGGTTTTTCCGATGCGTGCGTAGAGCAGTCGCAGGTATTCGTAGATTTCGGTGTTGGTGCCCACGGTAGATCGTGGGTTGCGCGAAATCACTTTCTGTTCGATGGCGATGGCAGGTGGCAATCCTTTGATGAAATCACATTCCGGTTTGCTCATACGTCCCAGAAACTGGCGTGCGTACGAAGAGAGCGACTCCACATAGCGGCGCTGGCCCTCAGCATATAAGGTATCAAAAGCCAACGATGATTTTCCCGATCCCGAGACACCCGTAATGGCAACAAACTTGCCCTGAGGTATCTTCACATCGATATTCTTGAGGTTGTTGGCTCTTGCCCCTTTTATTTCTATATATTTATCTTTCCCCATTTTTTTACCTTTTAACTTTTTTACCTTTATTCGTGGTGGTAAGGTTCACCTTTTATAATAGTACATGCGCGATAGAGCGCCTCGGTAAAGATAAGGCGCACCATCTGATGCGAGAAGGTCATCTTGGAGAGGGAAATCTTCTCGTTGGCGCGGTCGTAGACAGACGGTGAGAAACCGTAAGGACCGCCGATGACAAAGACGAGCCTTCTTGCCGTGGCCTGCTTGCGCTCTATCCATTTGGCAAACTCGATGCTTCGGAATTCCTGTCCATGTTCATCCATCAGCACCACCGTATCCGAAGGCTGGAGGAGTTTCAGAATCAGTTCTCCTTCCCGTTCCTTCTGCTGCTGTTCGCTGAGACTCTTGGTGTTCTTGAGCTCAGGAATGGTTGTTATATTGAAAGGCATATAATGGGTGATGCGCTCGGCATAATCCTTGATGCCCGCAATGAAATGCTTGTTTACGGTCTTTCCGACCAGAATGAGTTCTGTCTTCATTTCGTTGGCGTTTTCTTCCTATACACTTTACACTTGAATTGACTTTCACTTCGTCCGTCGAACGTTGTTTCTTCGTTCTTCACTTCTTCTCGTCCCTGTAATATCCTGTTCCTATTCTTTTCGGATTCTTCGGGAACCAGCCTTTCTCGCAGCGTTGTCTCTGTTCGAAGAGTTCACCGATGCTCCAAAGGCATGAAGCACCTACTACGCCCAGTATGGCAGAGAAGAGCACGTTGGCAACCAGAAAGGCAGCTCCTATGCAGATGATGCCTGCAACGAGGAAAACCCACCAATAGCGGGTGCCCGTATAATATTCCGTCTTCATGACGATAGGGTGAAAGATACCTATTATTAAAAAGGTGGATACGGCGATGATGACGCCCGTGTAATATACTTCCATATTCTATTGTTTTTATATTTTGTTCATTCAACTTTGCTATCTTACCAATATAATATTGCTAAATATGAGCTTTATTCTATTTTCAATTCCATTTCAATGTGCAAAAATACAAAAAAAACTTCATTCTTGCTTGGTTTATCAAAATTTTTATATAACTTTGTACGCAAATAGAGAAATTATGCATTGTTTTCGTGCACATCCTTCTCGATAAGAATTAATTAATAACATAATATAATCAAACTATGGCTAATAACGCAGAATTGATCAAGCAGTGTGAAGAAAGAGCACAGCAGTGGCTTACACCTGCTTTTGACGAAGAAACCCGTAAGGAAGTAAAGGCAATGCTCGACGCAGAGGACAAGTCTGCTCTCGTTGATGCATTCTATCAGAACTTGGAGTTCGGTACTGGTGGTTTGCGCGGTATCATGGGCGCAGGTACCAACCGCATGAACAAGTATATCGTTGGTATGGCTACACAGGGCTTTGCTAACTACATCCTCAAGGCTTTCCCAGGTGAGGAGAACCTTTCTGTAGTGGTAGGTCACGACTGCCGTAACAATTCCCGTCTCTTCGCTGAGACCGTAGCTGCCATCTTCTCTGCCAATGGCATCAAGGCTTATCTCTTCGAGAGCCTCCGTCCTACACCAGAGATTTCTTTCGCTATCCGTGAGCTCGGTGCCAAGGCTGGTGTCAACGTAACAGCTTCTCACAACCCTAAGGAATACAACGGTTACAAGGCTTACTGGAGCGACGGTGCTCAGGTTCTGGCTCCACACGATACAGGTATCATCGAGGAGGTAAACAAGGTTACTATCGACCAGGTGAAGTTTGAGGCTAACTGGGATAAGATCAAGATTATCGGTGGTGAGATGGATTACGACTACATGACAGCCGTTCATTCTGCTATGATTGACCAGGATGTCATCAACCGTCAGAAAGACCTCAACATCGTTTATTCAGCTATGCACGGTACAGGTCGTGTCATCGTACCTCTCTGTCTGCGTTCTTGGGGCTTCCAGAACATCAATGTAGTTCCTGAGCAGATGGTTGTAGATGGCAACTTCCCAACAGTCGTTTCTCCAAACCCAGAGAATGCAGAGGCTATGACTCTCGGTATGAAGCTCGGTACCAAGTTGAACGCTGACCTCGTGGTTGCTACTGACCCAGATGCTGACCGCCTGGCCATCGTTTGCCGCGACGACAAGGGCGAGTGGATGATCATCAATGGTAACCAGACAGCCATGATGTTCTGCTACTACATCATTGAGAACAAGAAGAAGTTGGGCAAGTTGAAGCCAACAGACTTCCTTGTAAAGACCATCGTAACAACAGAAGTTATCGCTGAAATTGCCAAGAAGAACAACGTAGAGTTGCGCGATTGCTACACCGGTTTCAAGTGGATTGCACGCGAGATTGCTATCTCTGAGGGCAAGCAGCAGTACATCGGTGGTGGTGAGGAGAGCTTCGGTTTCTTGCCATACGATAAGGTACGCGATAAGGATGCTCCTGCATCTATCTGTCTGATTTGCGAGATTGCAGCATGGGCTAAGGATCAGGGCAAGACTCTCTACGACCTCCTGATGCAGATTTATGCAGAGTATGGCTTCAGCAAGGAGTTCACAGTAAATGTAGTTCGCCCAGGTAAGACCGGTGCTGACGAGATTAAGCAGATGATGACAGACTTTCGTGCCAACCCTCCACAGGAGTTGGGTGGCAGCAAGGTGGTAACCTGGAAGGACTATCAGTCTTTGGAGGTTAAGCATGCTGACGGCAGCGTAGAGAAGCTCGATATGCCTGCTACAAGCAATGTACTCCAGTGGTTCTGCGATGACAACACCAAGGTAAGTGTCCGTCCATCAGGTACAGAGCCTAAGATCAAGTTCTATATAGAGGTTAAGGATCCTTCATTCAAGTGCGCTGGTTGCTACAACCGCTGCATAGCTGCTGCAATGGATAAGATCGAGGCTATCAAGAAGAGCCTGAAGTTGGATTAATTTCATAGGAAATCATATCATGGCGCTCCGGTAATTATTGCCGGAGCGCTTTTCGTTTCAGTAGCCGTTTATTCTTCTCGAAATAGGGTAGCAAGTTACCCTCATAATCATGTTTTTATAGAAAAAAAGCAAAAAGACTTGCGTATTTTCTGATTTTTATTTATCTTTGCACCCATATTACAAAATTATAACATAGAATTATACTCTTATGGGAGGCATTTTCGGAACTATTTCCAAGAAAAGCTGTGTCGCTGATCTCTTTTACGGCACAGATTACAACTCACATCTCGGCACACGCCGGGGCGGTTTGGCAACCTACAGTAGTGAGAAGGGCTTCGTGCGCTCTATCCACAATCTGGAAAGTTCATACTTCAGAACGAAGTTTGAATCTACACTCGACAAGTTTGAAGGAGCTACATCGGGCATCGGCGTGATTAGCGATACAGATGCCCAGCCACTCATCATGAACTCTCATCTTGGCCGCTTTGCCATTTGCACTGTAGCTAAGATAGTAAACAAGGATGAACTTACTCAGCTTCTGCTCGAAAAGAACATGCACTTTGCTGAAATGTCTTCGGGTAGTACCAATCCTACTGAGTTGGTGGCTCTGCTCATTATTCAGGGTAAAACCTTCAGAGAAGGTATCGAAAACGTTTTCCATCACATCAAAGGTTCCTGCACCATGATGATCCTTACCGAGGATGGCATCATCTGTGCGCGCGACAGTTGGGGACGTACTCCAATCATCATCGGCAAGAAGGAAGGAGCCTATGCGGCTTCCAGCGAAACCACCTCGTTCCCTAATCTCGATTATGAAACAGCATATGAGGTAGGACCAGGCGAAATCGTGAAGATTAAAGCTGATGGCATGGAGCAGATCCGTCCTGCCAACAAGAAGATGCAGGTTTGCTCTTTCCTCTGGGTTTACTACGGATTCCCTACATCTACCTACGAGGGCAAGAATGTAGAGGAGGCGCGTTTTACCAACGGCTTTAATCTCGCCAAGACCGATGATGTGGAGGTAGACTGCTGCAGCGGTATTCCTGATTCAGGTACGGGTATGGCGATGGGTTATGCTGCCGGCAAGGGTGTGCCTTACCAGCGCTGTATTGCCAAGTATACGCCTACATGGCCTCGCAGTTTTACTCCAAGCAACCAGAGCATGCGTTCGCTGGTAGCCAAGATGAAGCTGATTCCTAACAAGGCGATGCTGAAGGGCAAGCGTGTGTTATTCTGTGATGACAGTATCGTTCGTGGTACCCAGCTTCGCGACAATGTGAAGGTGCTTTTCGACCAGGCTGGCTTGAAGGAGTGCCACATGCGTATAGCGTGTCCTCCATTGGTATACGGCTGTCCGTTCATCAACTTCACTTCTTCCAAGAGTGACATGGAGCTGATTACCCGCCGTATTATTGAGAAGTTTGAGGGTGATGCCAACAAGAATCTTGAGAAATACGCTACCACCGGTTCTCCTGAGTATCAGAGAATGGTAGATGAGATTGCTAACCAGTTGGGCTTGACTTCCCTGAAGTTCAATACCATCGAGCAGCTGGTAGAGGCCATCGGTCTTCCAAAGTGCCAGGTATGTACCCATTGCTTTGATGGCAGCAGCGCATATACTCTGAATGAGTTTGCTGATGAAGACTAAAATAAGAATATAAGTTCTTGATAGATAAGAAGATAGGTCTAGTGATCCCGCTTAGCGCGGTGTTGCTAGACCTATTTTTATTGTTATTTTCGGAAATTTTGAACATATTGTGATAAGATGTGAATAGTCTTTTATCACCGAAAAGCTGTACCTTTGCATCCAGATAATAAATGAAACGTAAATCAATAGAAATCATTAAGAAGATATGAAGAAAATAATCATCTTATGTTTCGCGCTCGGAGCTTTCCATACTCTTGGCGCACAGGAGACGCTTACGCTCAGCCAGTGCCTGCAGATGGCAGTGGATAACAACCTGTCGCTCCAGAGCAGCCGAAACGAAATAGCTAAGGGAAAGTACGCTATCAGCGAAAATCAGGCTAAACTCTATCCGCAAATCAATGCGGTGGCACAGCTCAACGACAACTTTACGCCGCCTGTTTCGGTTACCGACGGCTCGGCTTACGGCAAGCCTTATAATGTAACCAAGACGTTGCAGTATAATGCTTCGGCGGGTGTACAATTGCAGATGCCGCTGTATAACCAGATGATTCTTACCGCCATCGATATCACCAAGATTGCCGATAAACTCAACCAACTCTCTTATGAGAAGGCGCGTGAAGACCTCATCGTGCAGACTGCCAAGATGTATTACATGGCGCAGAACACATCTGAGCAGATTCGTCTGACGGATGACAATATCAAGCGACTGGTAGAACTCAGAAACATCACCCAGGCTTTCTATGATAACCAGATGAGTCTGGAGGTAGATCTGAAGCGAGTGAATCTCAATATCGAGAACCTCACCGTGCAGCGCGATAACGCCATCGCCATGCTCGAACAGCAGTATACCATGCTCAAGTATGTGATAGATTATCCTGCCGAGAAGGAGATGAAGGTGACAGCCGTAGATCCGGGAAAGATTGAGATGGTGAAGGCTGACGGACTGGATACGGGACTCTACGAACTCCAGTTGCTGGAACAGAAGAAATTGCTCACCCAGAAGCAGACCAAACTTGCCAAGGACGGCTATCTGCCATCGCTCTCGCTGACCGGAAACCTGATGTATTCTGCCTTTACCGATAGGATAGATCACTGGATTCATTCGGGCGAGTCAAACCACTGGTATGGTTCCAATGGTCTGGGCATTCAACTGAGAGTGCCTGTATTCGATGGTTTTGAAAAGCGTTCTAAAATCAGAAAGGCGAAGATAGAGGAGGAGAATGCACGCATCGGTTACGAGGACGCCCTGAAGGGACTGCAGGCAAACTATATGAATGCGGTGAGCGAGGTGAACAACAGTCAGCGCAACTACAAGAAGCAGTTTGATAATTATACCATGGCGCAGGATGTTTACAACGTAACAGCCGACCAGTATAAGGAGGGTGTGGCTTCGATGACAGCGGTGCTGCAGGACGAGATGCGTATGAGCGAGGCAATGAACAATTATCTCACAGCCTACTATCGCTATAAAGTTGCCAATCTCTCGCTGCTCAAGTTGACTGGACAGCTCAACCAGATTTCGGTTGCTAAATAACGGAGAAGAATAAATCATTAAGAAATAAAATATAAACAGGAAAACGGGATGTAAAAAACTTTACTTCATATTCCCTGATTCCAAATTACAATAAAACTATGGAACAGAACGAAAATAAAAATGTAGAAACAGCAGAGGCTACACAGGTATCTCACGAAGAAACCAGGAAGAAACTGAAGAAGCAGCGCGTAAGACAGATTATCGCCAGCCTGATAGGTGTTGCTATCCTGGCTTTCGGACTCTGGAAAATCGTATGCCTCTTCCTCGATTATAACTCTAACGAAACGAGCAATGATGCTCAGATAGAACAATATATCTCACCGGTTAATCTCCGTGCATCCGGCTATATCGCCAAGGTATGCTTCAGAGAACATCAGGAAGTACACAAGGGAGATACCCTCCTTGTGCTCGACGACCGGGAGTATCGTATCCGTCTGATGGAGGCTGAAGCAGCCCTCAAGGATGCCAAGGCAGGAGCCAATGTCATCAATGCTACAGAGCAGACCACCGAGACATCAGCTTCTATCTATCAGGCATCTATCGATGAAATAAATGTACGACTTGCCAAACTCGCCAAGGACTGCGAACGCTATCGCAACCTGGTAGAAAAGAAGGCGGCTACTCCTATCCAGCTCGAACAGTTGGAGGTAGAATATGCAGCCACCAGAAAGAAACTCGAAGGGGTAAAGAAGCAGCAGGCTGCTGCCTATAAGGGTGTAAATGAGGTAACTACCCGCAAGCAGAATGTGGCTGCCTCCATCGAGCGTGCCGAGGCAGCCGTAGAGATGGCAAAGCTGAATCTCTCTTACTGTGTGGTTGTGGCTCCTTGTGACGGCAAACTGGGTCGCCGCTCTATCGAGGAGGGACAGATGGTGAATGCAGGAACCACCATTACCTACATCATTCCAACCAACAACAAATGGGTGATTGCCAACTATAAGGAAACCCAGATAGAGAATCTCTATGTAGGACAGAAGGTGCGTATGACTGTAGATGCCATCAGTAACAAGGAGTTTGAGGGTACGGTGACCGCCATTTCTGGTGCTACCGGTTCGAAATATTCGCTGGTACCTACAGATAATTCGGCTGGCAACTTTGTCAAGATTCAGCAGCGTGTGCCTGTAAGAATCGATTTCAACAACCTCAGCAAAGAGGATAATGAGCATCTTGCTGCCGGCATGATGGTGGTTGTCAAGGCTGAGAGAAAGTAAAAAAAAACAGCTAGATGGAAATGAAGTAATATATGGAAGAAGAATATAAGAATTATCCGTTTTATGATTGGGTGCCCAAACCGCTCGGCATCATCTTCATGATCATCCTCTTCGTGCCGATGATTACGATGAGTGGCGTCTATTCTGCCAACAGCGGCGAGATGATGAGCGGACTCGGCATCCAGTCGGAATACATCGCCTTTGCTGGCTTCTGCACCTCGATAGGAATGGCGGCTTTCTCGCCGTTCTTCTATGATCTGGTGTGCATACGTAGAGAGAAGATGATGTGCATCGTGGGCTTCTCCATTCTCTTTATCCTCAGTTTCGTGTGTGCCCAGACCGACTCGCTGTTTATACTCGGACTGTGCAGTCTGCTGATGGGTTTTGTCCGTCAGACGCTGCTGATGGCGCATCTCTTCGTGCTCATCAGATATGGTTTCGGAATAGAGGCTACGAGGAATATCACTCCGGGATGCGAGCCTACTACCGAGGAAGCATGGGATGCGGTAGATTCGGAGAAGATGGTGTCGCAGCCGGTCATCTATCTCTTCTTCATGATTATCGGACAGTTGGGAACCTGGCTAACGGCATGGCTTGCCTATGCTTATGAGTGGCAGTATGTTTATCATTTCATGATGGCATTCATGCTGGCAGGCATCATCATCGTGTTCTTCACCATGCCTTATCATAAGTATCCGATGCCTAAGTTCCCGATAACGATGTCGAAGTTTGGCAATGTTACGGTGTTCAGTATCATGCTCTGTTCGTTTGCTTATGTCATGGTTTTCGGTAAGACGCTCGACTGGTTTGATGATCCTACCATCCGTTTCTCTTCGGTGGTCTGTCTTATCTTTACCGCTCTGTTCATCTATTTGGAGAAGACGCGGCGTTCACCTTATTTCATCATGGAGGTGTTCCAGCTCAGGGTCATCAACTACGGTATCCTGCTCTTCTTCCTGCTGATGGTCTGCAATTCGAGTGCCATGTTTGTCAACGTGTTCACCAATGTGAGTATGAAGATAGATAACTGGCAGAACGCCACGCTAGGCAACTGGGTGATGGTGGGCTACACCGTGGGACTGATATTTGCAGTTATCGCCAGAGCTAAGAATGTTCACCTGAAGTGGATGTACTGTCTGGGTTTCCTCTTTATCGGAGCCTATGCGCTGTACATGTATTTCGAGGTACAGAACGACGGCATGTATGAACGTATGAAATGGCCTATCATCATCCGTTCTACAGGAATGATGCTGCTCTATTCGCTCATCTCCACGATAGCCAACCAGCGCATGCCTTACCGCTTCATGTCAACCTGGGTTTGCATCATGCTTACCGTTCGTATGGTCATTGCCCCTTGTATCGGCTCTGCGCTCTATACCAATGTGCTTCAGCACAGACAGCAGTATTATGTAACCCGCTTTGCCCAGGATTACGACCGCACGAACATCGAGACGGCGAAGACTTACGACCAGACGGTGAGAGGCATGCAATATCAGGGCAAGAGTGTAACCGAGGCACAGAATATGGCTGCCATGAGTACGAAGGGAAAGGTACAGGTACAGGCCACGCTGGTGAGCATCAAGGAGATGGCAGGCTGGACCTTCTACGGCTGTCTGCTGTGTGCCGGACTGATGCTCGTTCTCCCTTGGCGCAAGCGCAATATCGGGGAACTGACGCGTGAGTATCTGCTGAAGAATGTAGATGTGAAATCCCTGGGAAGAAGGTAGTGGAGTGCTAAAATATCATAAAAGATACAGGCTGCTCATCTGATGAATGGATATTTTTGTTATCTTCGCAGTTAAATCTGAAGATAACAGATTCATATTCATCATGAAAATAACAGATAATATCATCATATATGAGGCTCATGAGTTTCCTCAGCTGTTGATGCAGCCTTTCTACTCCGACTATGTCGGAATCGTAATCTGTCATCAGGGGATGTTCCGTTTCTGTGTAGACGGAACATCCTTTGTTGCATCTGAGGGTGAAACCGTTTTCCTCTCCAAAGGAGTGATGTTTCATGTGCAGGAAACGGGCAAGAACCTCAAATATACCCTTCTTTTTTACCGTGCTGAACAGATTCGTCACATGTTGGGTAATACCGTGGTTACCATGCGTCTTTATGCTACGATTTATCCCAAACCCTGCCATGTCAGGACGACGGGCTATGAGGATATGCTCACTTCCTATGCCCTGATGCTGAGGAAACTGGAGTTGGAAAAAGAGAAGAGTGGTGAACTGGATGCATATTGTGTGCATGAGCAGAAACTGTTACTGATGGCTGTTACGTATCGTTTGTGCAGCATCTTCTCGGCATCGTTCAAGGCTGCCGGCAAGGAGATGGAACGGAAGATTGCCATCTTTGAGTCGCTGGTGCTGCTGATAGAGAAGAACTATATGCGTGAGCGCAGTGTGGCTTTCTATGCAGACGAACTCTGTCTTACACCGAAATATCTGTCGGTACTGGTCAAGTCGGTTTGCGGTCAGACGGTCCAGCAGTTGCTTTTCAAGGCGATGATCCGTCGCAGTATCTACCTGATGAAGAACACCACGAAGACGATACAGCAGATAGCCAATGAACTCAGTTTTCCCAATGCTTCAGCCTTCGGAACCTTCTTCAAGAAACATACCGGTCTGTCGCCTAAGCATTACCGTAATTGGGAAGAGGGAATGAACCGAGATTTCATCCTATATCTATAAAATAAAAAAGGGACAGAGGATTTGTTCTGTCCCCTGTCCCGAAACTGTGATATAACTAAAACAACTGAGCGAAAGCTTCGGCTGTCTTTCCTGTATAGGTCTTCATCTCTGTAACCGGCTTGTAACTGAAATCCTTGAAGGCAAGGAGCTGTGTGGCAACAAACTGGTGGTCGTCAGAGATGCAAGCCTGTAACTTCATATTACCCATGCTGATGGCTGAAACAGGGAATTTGCTGATCGCTGTTTCTACATCCTTAGGGGCTGCACTGAGGATGTTCTCAAGCTTTCTTCCATCCTCTACAGAATATTCTTTCTCTTTTATCTTAATCACACTGTTGGTAGGTTGATAGATGAGCTTGACAGTCAAACCCATGAAACCTTTCTTTACCTGTACATCCTGGAGTGCCAAAACATCAGCACCCATCTCTAAATGATTAATCTTTGCCATAATTTTATACTGTTATTTGCTTATTCTTAATTCTTGAAAAATAATATATATTGAACTGTTTTTTGTTTTGAATAGGGGTGTAACCAGTCTTATCGCAAATCTTAGGAAAGATGCGATAAACCTATATGAAATTTTAAAAAGAGAAAAGAATAAGCACTAACAGAGCAGACGTCGCAGGCAAATGACATAATACTTGCAGGCGACATCAAAGTGGATTGGGGCAGTTTCCTGTCGGAAAGGCTCCATGCCACCTTCTATAGCTGATAAAAGGGATGATAAATAACGGATTCTATTTGTAAGCAATCTACTGGCAGTCTGACTGTTGTGCATGTTGCCACTTGGCAATAAGCGCTGCGGACGGCTGCTACAGATGCGGTAAGCAAGCTGTGAGGCGTTTTCAAGCTGTGCCTCAGGCTGGTTCTTGTCATACTCAACCTTCGCCAAACCATCTTTCTTATGGCTTGCATCTTCGGTATAAGAATCCTCGGGAGTAAAAGAAATAGGGGCAGCAGATACCTCTCCATAGCCTGAGAAGACCATGGATACCAGAAAAAGGATGTATAGTATCAACTGCCTCATATTAAATATATTATGGTGTCAGGATGAACTCCCGACACCAGGGATGATTAATAGCTTCTTGCGATGATGACACGGGCTACAGCTGGCTTGCCGCTTACCATATCTACACCTGGAGTCTGCTCGTAAGCGAAAGGCACGCAGCGGATGGTAGCCTGAGTCTCTTCCTTAATCTTAGCCTCGGTCTCGGCTGTACCGTCCCAATGGCAGAGGAAGAAACCACCGTCCTTCACACGCTTCTTGAACTCCTCGTAGTTGTCGCACTCATAAACGTGAGCATCACGGTAAGCACGAGCCTTCTCGAAGATATTCTTCTGGATGTCTTCCAGCATATTCTTTACGCGCTCAACGATACCGTCGAAGCTTACGTTCTCCTTCTCCAAGGTATCACGGCGCATAATCTCGATGGTGTTGTTCTCCAAGTCACGGCCACCCATAGCCAGACGAACAGGAACACCCTTCAACTCATAGTCAGCGAACTTAAAGCCAGGACGCTTGGCAGGGTTGTCATCATACTTCACGGTGATGCCCAACTCGCGGAGCTGGTCGATGACAGGCTGCAACTTAGCAGTAATCTGAGCCAACTGCTCGTCGCCCTTGTTGATAGGAACGATAACCACCTGGATAGGAGCCAGCTTTGGAGGCAATACGAGACCGTTATCATCGCTGTGAACCATGATGAGGGCACCCATCAGTCGGGTAGAAACACCCCATGAAGTAGCCCATACGTACTCAGGCTTGTTCTCCTTGTTCAAGTAGGTAACATCGAAACTCTTGGCGAAGTTCTGACCCAGGAAGTGAGAAGTACCACTCTGGAGAGCCTTGCCATCCTGCATCATTGCCTCGATGGTATAGGTGTTGAGAGCACCTGCGAAACGTTCAGTCTCACTCTTCACACCCTGCAATACAGGAACACCCATGTAGTTTTCAGCAAACTCAGCGTAAACCTTGAGCATCTCCTGAGCCTTTGCCTCAGCCTCTTCCTTAGTGGCATGAGCGGTATGACCCTCCTGCCAGAGGAACTCAGAAGTACGGAGGAACGGACGGGTACGCATCTCCCAACGCATTACGTTACACCACTGGTTGCAGAGGATAGGGAGATCACGCCATGAATGGATCCAGTTCTTATAGGTGTTCCAGATGATGGTCTCAGAAGTAGGACGGATGATGAGCTCCTCATCGAGCTTTGCGTTAGGATCAACCTCAACCTCTTTGCCATCCTCTGTAGAACGGAGGCGGTAGTGGGTAACTACGGCACACTCCTTGGCGAAACCTGCCACGTGCTCAGCCTCACGAGAGAAGAAACTCTTCGGGATGAGGAGAGGGAAGTATGCGTTCTGTACACCTGTCTGCTTAAACATCTTGTCGAGCTGTTGCTGCATCTTCTCCCAGATAGCGTAACCGTATGGTTTGATAATCATACAACCACGAACTGGTGACAACTCAGCGAGATCAGCCTTTACTACCAAATCATTGTACCACTGACTGTAGTTGTCAGCGCGCTTGGTTAAATTCTTGAGTTCTTTAGCCATATTGCTTTATTCTATTTATTTTGTTTTTTATTTCTTCTGTTATATATATATTAAGGTATAAGCTTGAACCTGCATCATCTGCTGCCGGCAGTTTATCTGTCTGCAGGTGTCTGAAATCCTACTTTTAGGGATTTTCCACCCCCAAATAGGTGATTTCCTAGCTCTATTTCGACAAATACCCTTAAATTTGCATGCAAAAATACAAAAAAATATTAGAAAACTCTCCATTATGGAGAAAAAAGAGTTATCTTTGCAATTAAATAACATAAATATAGGAGATTTTAAAATGAAAAAGACTAATTTTGCAGTTGCAGGCCTCTCTTTGTGCTTGCTTTTCTCAAGTTGTGGAACCAATCAGAAGACAGGTACAGCAGTAGGTGCCGGTTCTGGTGCAGCTCTGGGTGCTCTCGTTGGTGGTTTGCTCAATAATAGCCATCGTGGTACTGGTGCTCTCGTTGGTGCAGCTATTGGTGCAGCTGTTGGTGGCGGTGCTGGTAACCTCATCGGAAAGCACATGGATAAGGTAAAGGCTGAGGCTGAACGGGTGAAGAATGCACAGGTTGAGACTGTAACAGATGCCAATGGCTTGTCTGCCGTTAAGGTAACATTTGCTTCTGGTATCCTCTTCCCAACTAACGGTTCTACTCTCAGCAGCAGCGCAAAGACTGATTTGGCTCAGTTTGCCGGTGTATTGAAGAACAATACCGACTGCGAGGTTTCTATCCAGGGTTATACCGATGCTACAGGTAATGATGGTATCAACTTGCCATTGAGCCAGAAGCGTGCTGAGGCAGTTTACAACTATCTCGCTTCTTGCGGTGTTACCAGCCGTCAGGTAAAGAATGTTCAGGGTTTTGGTTCTGCTAACCCTGTTGTTAATACTACTGCTGCTTGCGCCCAGAACCGTCGTGTAGAGGTTTACATGTATGCTAGCCAGGCTATGGTTAACGCAGCCAACAACGGTACATTGAAGTAATAAGTTTCATGCTCCCGGAAGGGAAAAACTAAATAGATGATTTTGAAGAAAATCAAGAATATAGTAAAATGGGTGGTGGTGCTGTTTTTCAGTACCACCATTCTTGCTGTAGTGGCATATAGGTTCATTCCTGTATATGTCACTCCTCTGATGTTTATCCGATGCTTCCAGCAAGTAGCTGATGGAGAGAGTATTACCCTGCATCATCATTGGGTTTCGATGGATAAGATTTCGCCTCACATGCCAGTGGCGGTAATGGCGAGCGAAGATGCGAGATTCCTGAAGCATCACGGTTTCGACTTCAATGCCATCGAGAGTGCGGCGAAGAATAATGCACGTGGTGGAAAGGTGCATGGAGCCAGTACCATCAGTCAGCAGACTGCTAAGAATGTCTTCCTGTGGCCTGGCCGTTCATGGACCCGCAAGGGATTTGAAGTCTACTTTACCTTCCTCATCGAAATGATGTGGAGCAAGCAGCGCATCATGGAGGTTTATCTCAACAGCATTGAGATGGGACCGGGTATCTATGGTGTGGATGCGGTTGCAGAATATCATTTCGACAAGAAAGCGAAAGATCTGTTTCGTGGCGAGTGTGCGCTGATAGCAGCTACACTTCCTAATCCGCGCAAATTCAGTTCGCTGCATCCTAGCGCTTATATGAAGAAGCGCCAGCGACAGATAGAACATCAGATGAGATTTATCCCTACCTTCCCTCGTGAGGGCGAAGATTTCGACCCAGGCACGGCTGTGGGAGGATATAGGGGGAAGTAATACTTAGTTTATAGTTTATAGTTGATAGGGGTGACCTTAAAATAGTTTTTTGCCTCAAATATTGATTCATGGATTTACTGAAAGACTTGAACGAAGCGCAGCGTGCTGCGGTAGAATATATTGACGGACCTTCGCTGGTGATAGCCGGTGCAGGTTCGGGTAAAACGCGTGTGCTTACTTATAAGATAGCTTATCTCCTGAGCCAGGGCATGAAACCCTGGAGCATCATGGCGCTCACCTTTACTAACAAGGCAGCAAGGGAGATGAAGGAACGTATCGGAAAACTGGTGGGAAATGATCTCGCACAGCATCTCTATATGGGTACTTTCCACAGCATCTTCTCCCGAATCCTGAGAGCGGAGGCTGAGCATATCGGCTTCAACAACAACTTTACCATTTATGACGAAAGTGATTCGCGCTCGCTGATCAAGGCGATAGTGAAGGAGATGGGGCTGGATGATAAGAAGTATAAGCCTGCTGCCGTTCATGCCAAGATTTCGATGGCGAAGAACAACCTGATGAGTGCTGCGGCTTATGAGAGCGATGCGGCTATCTTCGAGCAGAACAAGCGTGCGCAGATGCCTGAGGTTGGTAAGATTTTCGTGGCTTACGTGCAGCGCTGCAAGCAGGCTAATGCCATGGATTTCGATGATTTGCTGACGCTTACCTATCAGCTCTTCAGGGAGCATGAGGATATTCGCCACAAATATGCCGCCCGCTTCGATTATGTCCTGGTGGATGAGTATCAGGATACCAATCACGTTCAGATGTCTATCGTCATGCAACTCTGTCAGGAGAAGCAGCGTGTTTGTGCCGTGGGTGATGACTCGCAGAGTATCTATAGTTTCCGTGGTGCCAATATCGATAATATTCTCAACTATCAGCGCCAGTTTCAGGGCACGCGTCTCTTCAAGCTGGAACAGAACTACCGCTCTACTCAGACCATCGTTGAGGCGGCTAACAGTCTGATCAAGCATAACCGCAACCAGATTCCTAAGGATGTGTTCAGCGAGAATGCGAAGGGCGAGAAGATTCAGTATAAGCCTGCTTACAGCGACAAGGAAGAGGCGGCGATTGTAGCGAAGGACGTGAAGCGTATCCGGCGCGAGGATGGCTGCCAGTATAGTGATTTTGCCATTCTCTACCGCACCAATGCCCAGAGCCGCAGCTTCGAGGAGGAGTTCAGAAAGCAGGGGATTCCTTATCGCATTTATGGCGGACTGAGTTTCTACCAGCGCAAGGAAATTAAGGATATTATTGCTTATTTCCGTCTGGTGGCGAATCCGGATGATGAAGAGGCTATCAAGCGTATCATCAACTATCCGGCACGAGGAATAGGGGCTACTACGGTGCTGAAGATTGCTGACTGTGCCCATCAGAACCAGGTGAGTTTCTGGGAGGTAATCGGTGCCCCAGAGCGGTATGGACTGGCGGTTACCAAGGGTACGATGAACAAGCTGGAAACTTTCAGATTGCTAATTTCTTCGTTTATCGAACGGGCTCAAACTACGGATGTCTATGAATTGGGTGATGCCATTATCAAGGAGAGTGGCATCAGTCAGGATATCATGTCGGGCAAGGATGCCGATGATCTGGCACGTCAGGAGAACCTGGAGGAATTCTTGAGCGGTATGTCGGCTTTTGTGGAGGAACGCCGTGAAGAGGGTAGGTTTGATGAACTCTTCCTGCAGGATTATCTGCAGGATGTGGCTCTGCTTACCGATGCTGACAGCGATGGTGATAAGGATGAACCTCGTGTTTCTCTGATGACGGTTCATGCTGCCAAGGGTCTGGAGTTTCCTACGGTATTCGTGGTTGGTTTGGAAGAGAATATCTTCCCAAGTCCGCTTTCTGCTGCTTCGCTCAGAGAACTGGAGGAGGAACGGAGATTGCTTTACGTTGCCATTACTCGAGCTGAGAAACATTGTATCCTGACGAACGCCAAGAACCGCTGGCGATATGGCAAGATGGAGTTTGATAATCCGAGTCGGTTTATCGATGAGATTGACGGCAAGTTGATTGATAGCCTGGATGAGGCTGGTGGAAGCTTGTTTGGCTCCAGAGCTGATTCGATGTCTGACCAGCCGGAGTGGGCGAGAGCGCAACGTTCTCGCATACCGTGGGAGGATGCTGAGCAGCCTAGATACAGTAGCAGGTATCAGAATTCCAAACCGGTAGCATCGCAGTTTGTAGCAGATCCTAAGCCTTCTCTCTTTGATGATGAACCGGAGACTTCACATACTTCCGGACGCTCGTCTGTTTCCGGACGCTCATCTCTCTCTGAAGGTAATTTCAAGTCTGTTAGAGCGCTGAATGCAGCTAAACGTTACATGGAGACGCATTCTTCTCATCCTGCTTCTCGCAGTACAGGATCTTCTGCAGCATCAGTTTCTTCTTCTGCAGCTTCATCTGTTGGCAGTTCTTCTTGTGGTTTGCAGGAGGGAATGAAGATTGAACATCAGCGTTTTGGACGGGGAACGGTGTTGAAGATTGAAGGTACTGGTGAGAATACGAAGGCTACGGTGGAGTTCGTTCATTCTGGCACCAAACAGCTTCTGCTGAAATATGCCAAGTTTACGGTAGTAGATTAAGTTCTGTAGTCTGATGTTTATATTTAAAGGTTTATCCTGTTTTGAAGTTCTCTCTTACAGGTAGAATCTTATAATATAGATAAAGAGTTATAAAAATAGATTGGGCAAGGTCATCTCTGGTCTTGCCCTTTTTGTTTCTATATACTATAAATTGAAAAAGCGTCCCCGCAGTAGCCTCACGGTTACTACGGGGACTTATATTACTAACATCTAACTTTAGCATTTTTGTTTAAACTTAAAAACGAATTCTTTATGAGAGTAATTTCTCCATTATCTATAAACATAAACCAAGTATCTCATATATTGCAAGTAACTTGTATCCTGCAAATATCTTGTATCCTTAAATGCAAGTTCTTAGAAAAGTTAAACCCATAAATCAGTATCTCTACTAATATCTTGATTATTTTTATTTTATTGCTTTTTGTCTGTTTAATATTTAATACTTTTAATTTACAATGCAAAGATATAAAAAAAATGGGTAAACTCCAAATTAATTTTGTCTTATTTTGTATTAAATGGCTTTTATTGTACTTATGCGGCGGTTTTTAAGGATTAACCGGCAAAGTTAAGAGGGTGTATCATAAACAATCAAATGTTTTATGATACACCCTCTTTCTCAGGATTCTGAATATTTTCGTGTTTATAACGCTTCGTCTTCAGGACGTGGCATCTGTGTCTGGGGCTTCTGTTTCTTGGCTGACTTCATGAATAGTTTCTTCTTCTTGAGCCATGCAGCCTTGCGTATTTCGTATTCTTCGCGATGACGCTCCAAAAAATTATCTGCCATGTTTCGTTTCCTTTTTTACTTTGCGTTATGAATGCTTATTCTTCTTTAAACTTACTGTAAATCACCTTGATTCGGATCGGACCAGATGCCACCTTCTTACCAGTCACCTTGTCTGTGGTATAATCCTTGTCAGGATCATCCGTCCCCACGATGAGTCGGGTAGAAGCGAGTGACATATCGTGATTAATCTTGGAGATGACGGTAGTATAGCCCTGTGTGGTTGTGATGACGTTTACAGGAACCAGTACTACTTTATTCCAGTTTTCCCCCTTGCCCTTGTTCTTATACATGGCAGAAACCAGATTGGCAATATTCTGGAATGTATAGGCATTCTTGTAGGTGCCTGTACTGCTATAGCTTGCTGTATAAGAAGTACGGCTATCAGCCAACTTGCTCTTTTCGAAGAACGACTGCAAACTGTCTTTCTGTACCATCAGGATGGTGCTTGGTGTAGCAAAGTTGTATGGGTTGTCTTCGTTTTCATTGTTGAGTCGTGGGAAAGAGATGGTAGCTGTGTTGAGCGTATCCTTCTCATGTCCCTTCATGATATCTTCGATAGGGAGGGTAACCTCGGTGAAGATACCTGCCGGTGACTTGAGATAAGTACATTTCTCCTGATCCTTACTTGCCAACTTCTTCAAGTTCTCGGTATCGTTCTCAATCTTGTTGAGCTGCAATACCTCTTCTGTACCATCGAAACGGTTGTATCCGATGCTTACAGCTGTACTGTCTGTAACGCCGTCCTTTGCCTTGATGGTCTTGTGGCGGGTCCAGTAGAAGATAAGCTCTGTATTCCAGATCTTAGCCATGTTACCCGTACCGCCTACATTCTTGATATAGAAGCCAGGGCAGACGTTGTGCAGGAACTTGTAGTTGGTCTTGAAGTACTCTGGATGTTCTGCGTATGTTTGCATGATGTAAGAACCATAGTTCTTGTATGTCTTACCATCTTTCTCATACTTCTTATTCAAGTAAATCTTGAAGTTCTTGACATCTGATGTATTGCTCAAGTTGTAATTACTGCTCCAATGCGGGTTGTTTTCGCTTACCCAGCCTTCCTTGAAGGCATTATAATCAGAGTAATACTCCTTATCTTCTGCCATCGGCTTTGTCATCTCATAGGCTGTCACCTTCATTGGGGCGATAGTATCACCATAGCTGGCGTTGTATGAAACCAGAAGGTAGCATGAGTCTGCTTCGATAGAACCCTTGTTTGCCTGCTTGATGTAATCGAGTGTATCTACAGAGAAAGTAGGCAATACGCTCAACTGGGTCATGTAGTCGCCCTTTACATAGTTGCCGGTTTCCGGGTCTTTCATCTTTCCGATGAGTCCCGTGTTGTTGCGGCTCAATACGGCACCTGCTACTATAGACTTTGTGGTAACATTGAACGCTGAGTCAGAAATGTTAATGTTGTCTATCTTATTAGTGATGCTACCACCGATTCCCTCGGTGGTATCATCACATGCAGCGAAAGTAAGCGCTGCTATTACTAATACTGTTAAGAGTCTTAAAATTTTCATTATCCTTGTATGTATGTGTCTCTGTTGTCGGAATTTTATTCTGCGTCAGGACAAACCTTGTTGATGAAGTCTGCGTATGGCTCCTGGATATCTTCTCCCGGATAAGCCAATACAGGCTTGTTCTTCTCCTTCGCATAATCAACGAGAATCTGGTTAGCTTCTTCTTCACCTTCTACCACACCGTCGCTATAGTCGATGGCGAGTTTGCCGAGCTCAATGAAGTCGAAGTCGTCCTGATAGCCGTCGAGCAGTTCAGACTTGGCATCGCGGAAGGCAACGCAACGTTTGAAGTTGGTACCCAGTTCACCCTTAAGTTCGTTGGTATAGAGAGCGGTAATCACCTTTGATTCTGCAAATGAAGGCTCTTCGCTGTAGGCAGTCTTTACGTAGAATGGTACTACTGCGCTAGCCCAACCCTGGCAGACGATCACATCAGGCTGCCAGCGGAGCTTCTTGACGGTTTCCAATACGCCACGTGCAAAGAAGATAGCTCTTTCTCCGTTGTCGGCATATTCCTTTCCGTTTTCATCGGTGCCCATCTGGCGGCTCTTGAAATAGTCGTCATTATCGATGAAATAAATCTGCTGTCGTGTTGTTGGTATAGATGCAACCTTGATGATCAGCGGATGGTCTGTATCATCTATGATAAGGTTCATACCAGACAGGCGAATGACCTCGTGCAATTGTCCGCGACGCTCGTTGATGGTGCCCCACTTAGGCATGAAGGTGCGGATCTCAAAACCTGCTTCCTGCATCTTCTGAGGCAGTTCGCGTCCCATGATTGACATGTGAGACTCGGCTACGTATGGGTCGATCTCCTGATTGATAAATAATACTTTTTTTGCCATAAAATTTAAATTTTATTCTTACGAATTACGTGCAAAGGTACAAAAAAAACTTCAAATAGGGGCATTTTTTCTCCGAAATTCATTATTTTCGGCAATAATTCGCATATTTTTAGGTTTTTTCTTTCTCATTTGAGAAAAAAGTTGTTATTTTGCACCCGAAAACAGATTATGACGATGAAAGTATTCAATAAGATTGTTGACCTCCAGAACGAACTCTTCATGTGTCGTAAGGAGGGAAAGGAAATCGGCCTTGTGCCAACTATGGGTGCGCTGCATGAGGGTCACGCCTCTCTTGTTAAGCGCAGTGTAAAGGAAAATGGCGTGACTGTAGTTTCTGTGTTCCTGAATCCTACACAGTTTAATGATCAGGGTGACTTGGATCGCTATCCTCGTACCCTCGATGCTGACTGCAAGCTCTTGGAGGCTTGTGGTGCTGACTATGTGTTTGCACCATCGGTGAAGGAGATGTATCCTACACCAGATACACGCCACTTTGAGTTTCCACCTGTTTCTACCGTGATGGAGGGTGCCAAGCGCCCGGGTCATTTCAATGGTGTATGTCAGGTAGTGAGCCGTCTTTTCTATATCGTTCGACCAACCCGTGCTTATTTCGGTGAGAAGGATTGGCAGCAGATTGCTGTCATCAAGCAGCTCGTGAAGTACATCAACAGCGATGTGCAGATTGTAGAGTGTCCTATTGTCCGTGATGAGGATGGTTTGGCTAAGAGCAGCCGTAATACTTTGCTGGCTCCTGATGAGCGTGCCATTGCGCCAAACATCTATAAGGCCCTGAAGGAGAGTGTGGAGTATGCCAAGACTCATACCGTACAGGAAACTCACGATAAGGTGGTTGCCGACATCAATGCTGTAGAGGGTCTGGAGGTAGAGTATTTCCAGATTGTGGATGGCGACAGCCTGCAGGATGTTTCTTCATGGGAGGATAGTGCATACGTGGTAGGTTGCATCACCGTTTATTGCGGTAAGACTCCTATCCGTCTCATTGACCATATCAAGTATAAGGGATAATTCCTCGATAGATATTCTTTATTAAGTTTAATCCGTAACAGATCAAGTAATAACAGAACAATGCAGATAGAAGTATTGAAGAGTAAGCTCCATTGTGTGACCGTAACTGAGGCTAACCTGAATTATATGGGTAGCATCACCATCGATGAGGACTTGATGGACGCTGCTAATCTGATAGCAGGCGAGAAGGTTCAGATTGTAGACAACAACAATGGTGAGCGCTTGGAGACCTATATTATCAAGGGTGAGCGTGGCAGCGGTTGTATCTGCCTGAACGGTGCTGCAGCCCGCAAGGTGCAGGTGGGCGATACCGTCATCATCATCGCTTATGCCCTGATGGACTTTGAGGAGGCTAAGACCTTCAAGCCAACCGTGGTTTTCCCAAAAGAGGGAAACAGGGTTTAATATTCAATGGAAACAAAAGAAAGGGTGTGTCATGGACTTATGGCACACCCTTTCTTTTGTTTTATTACTATATAATTTAAGGTGTAATTGCGATGGGTTAAGGATAGATCTCGATATGACTGCTGCCGGAGTTGCCATTCTTGATAATCCTTATTTGGGTGGTGATGCGCTCGCTCATCGTGTCGGTATGACTGATGACGCCCACCTTCTTGCCTTGCGAACTTTGCAGCATGGCGAGGGAGTCGATGACGGTGGCTAAGGTATCGGGGTCGAGGGTTCCGAAGCCTTCGTCAATGAACAGGTTCTCGAAGGAGATGTTGCGGGAGGACAATGCCGACAAGCCCAAGGCTAGACCGAGACTCACGATGAAGGTTTCGCCACCTGATAGGGAGGTGGTGTCTCGGATATCGTCGGCACGGTCGTGGTCGATGACTCGGATGCCCAGCGAATGCTTTACCTGCTGCAGTTCGTAACGGCTGTTGAACTTTCTGATTTCCTGGTTGGCGTGCGCTATCAGGAAACTGAGCGTATAGCATTGGGCTATCTTACGCAGCGTCTTGCCGTCTGCTCCGATAGCATCCGTAATGGCTGTCCAGTCGTCCTTTTCCTGTGTTACGAGATTCAGAGCCTCAGCCTTGTCACCCAACTGCTTCACGGCTTCCTGATGGTTCTGCATCCTGGCGTTGGCAGCAATCAGTTCGTTGCGCTGGCTTCTTTCCTGATACTCCTGCTGAATGGCTAGGAGAGCATCACGGGTTTGGGCTGGCTGATGTTCCAAGTGCTGCTGATGCGCCTTTTCTGCACTCTGGTAAAGGGCGGTAGTTGAAGCCACGGCTTTCTCCTTTTCGTCCTTTTCCCGACGGATGGCATTCCAGTCTTCGGCAGAGTGAAGCATCTCCCGGATGGTATTTCGGTCGATGAATGGTGGTTCGATGCTCTTTTCTTCAAGCTGCTTGTTGTATTCCTCAATCCAAAGGTCGAGTTCCTTTTCCTTCGCTTGCAGATTCTCTTTCATCGTCTTGTTCTGAGACAGCATGGTTTGATGCGAACCTTTACTGTTGGCGAGTTCAGCCTTCAGTTTGTTGATATTCTCGTTCTGGTTATCTGCTGCTTTCGTTGCCTCATCCTTTGCTGCTGTCAGTCTTTGTTCAGCCGCATCAGGTTCTTCTCCATTCAGAATCTGCTTGTATTTCTCCTGCCATTCCTCCATTCCCTTCTTGGCGCTATTCCATGCCTGAAGGGCTTTCTCGTAAGCCTCCTCCTTACTCTTTTGCTGTGAAGAGAGATTGATGGTAAGTGCTTTTTGCTCAGCCAGTTTTGTGGCACAGGTTGAAGCGTTTTCTTGGGCTTTATTCTGTATAGTAGAAGCCTTGCTTTCATACGCAGCTTCATCCTTTACAGCCTTATCCTTGAGTTGGGTCAGCCGTTCTATCTCTTTCTGAATCTTGTTAAAGAGGCTCAGTTTGCTGCTCGCATCTTTCGCCTTGTTTTCATAGATAGGCAAGAGCAATTTCAGTTCTGCCTCTGCCTTCGGAATCTTTGGATACTGGGCGATGAGCGCCTTCCATTCCTCTTCGTAAGTTGCGATTTCTCCCGAGAACTTTTCCTGTTGTTTCTGGAGCGTCTGTACTTCGCCATCGTTCTGTTTTCTTTCGCCGGAAAGCTCCTTTTCCTGTTTCTGCTGCAGTTTCAGCAGATCCTCCTTGGCTTTCAGAAGTTGCGAGAGTTCCGTGGTGGCTTCTTCAAACTGTCTGTTGTCGGTATGATAAGGATGAGTCGTGCTGCCGCAGAGCGGACAAGGTTTGCCTTCCGTCAGGTTGGCACGATGAATCTCCCATTTTTCACTTACCATGAGGGTATAGGCATTTCTCAGCGTCAGGGTCTCTTTCTCCAAAGTCTCGATGGTCAACTTGCCCAGCGCTTCATCTATCTCAGCATTTCTCTTGCCCAAGAGCTGGATGCGCTCCTCATTCTTCTGCTTTTCTGCTGTGGCAGTATCGAGATGAGCCACAACCTTGATGGCTTGCTGAACATCTTGTAGTTTCCGGTCGGCTATAGTCTTACTGTTCTGCAGTTCCTCTATATTCTGTCCGGCAGTCTTATTTCTTTCCTTCTCCCAAGCCTGTTCAGCGGCTTGCGTCGCTTCGTGCAGAACCTGTTTCTGCTTGGCAATCTCTTCCTGTGTCGCTTTGAGGGCAAGGTTCGCTTTCTCCGTTTCGGCTTCCCATTTTTTGATGTCTCGGGCGTTTTCCTCCACGTCTTTCTGGGCAGTTAGATTCTCTTTCTGCGCCAACTCCAATGCCTCTTTCTTTTCTTTCAGATTCGGCATTGCCGCTTCCATTTTTGTTTTCAGCGCCCTTGCTTCAGCGATGACCGGCAGGGCCTTTTCCAGCTGTTCCTGTGCCTTGCTTACTGCTTCCTTCAGACTGGCGAGAGTTTTCTCGCTTTCGCTGATGGCAGACTCTTGACTTTTGATGTTTGCTTCCGCTTTCAGAATGTTTTCTTCCTGCTCTTGGATGCTTTGCGTCTGTCGCTCTACTTCCTGCAGTAGGTTGACGGCAGGCTGTACTTCATCGTGCAACTGCAGACGGAGAATCTGGGCTTGCATCTCTTTGATGGCATCTGATGCTTGCTCCATATCAGTCTGGCAGATATTGATTTGCTTGATTTGCTTATCGTTTTCCTCAAACCATTGCAGGTCTTTCGAAATGGCTTGCAACTGGCTGTCGAGTTCCTTCTCAGCTTTTTCCAACCGGTCGATTTCCTCCTTCAGTTGGGCGAGTTCCTCATCGTTCAGCAGGTTCTGTTTAACGGCTTCCACCGATGCAGCCATCTGGTTGTAGGCATCCGTCGCCTGGTCTTTCGCCTTCTTGATTTCAGTAGCGATGTTCGTATAAGTTTCCTCGCATCCGATGAGTTTTTCCAGGAGTTCGTACCGCTCGTTTTCCTTTGCCGTCAGGAAGTTGGCAAATGAGCCTTGGGCGATGAGTACGGTGCGGAGAAACTGGTCGTAGTCCAGTCCTATGATGTTCGGCAGCTCGTTCCAGTCGGCAGCTTCCTCCGTTATCTCTTCTCCCTTTCTCGTGATTTTATAGAGCGCAGTCTTGGCGTTCTCGTAGCGCACTCTCTGGAATCTGACGTGCCATTCTGCGCGGTAGATGCTGCCGTTGTTGGCAAGGAAGGTGAGTTTGCTGTAGCCTTCCTTCTTGCCACGTGTCAGGATGTTTCTACTGTCGGTAGGAGCCAGACGGTTACTTTCGCTGGCATCGGCAGCTCCGAAAATCTCGATGTTCTGGTTCTTGTCGCCTTTCTTCCTGGGGTAGCGAGGGGCGCGGTTGTAGAGAGCCAGACAGATAGCATCGAGTAGGGTAGACTTGCCACTTCCCGTCGGACCTACGATGCTGAAGATGGTGCTCTCGCCTAAGGCACCTTCTTCAAAGTTGATGATCTCGCCTCCCTGTTTGTCAAGTGAAGCGAGGTTGAGTATTTCGAGTTGTAGGAATTTCATAATGATGATGTCGTTAATAAATCGGATAACATTTTCTCCTGTCTTTCGTTCATCGGAGCGTTGTGTCTGATGGCAAAGGCTTCTTTCAGCGTGTCGAGCGGAGGACGGTTGATGATGTCTTCTATGCTGGTGATGTGCTGGGAACCCTGGATGGTGGAGAGGTCCAGTTGCGGGATGATGCGCTGGATTTTGCAGAGCACGGCATCCTTTTCGTTGACGAGTTTCTCCAGTTCCTTGATGTCATCGCTGGTTAGTTTCTCCTGTTTCACCTTCAGCATCACGTAGTCGAAGTGGTCGCTCAGTTCGCCGTCAGTTCTCTCCTTGAGTTCAGAATTGATGAGCTTCTGCCATTTCTTGAAGGTAAGCTCTTCCTCATCTTCGGGCAGGATGCGGAGGGAATGCTGAGGCTTGTATTCCAGGAAATCTACTTTCCATTCCTTGCTCTTGCCGGTTTCCTTTCCTTCCTCCTCTTCTCCGTGTTCTATGGTGATGAGGTCGATGCCGTGGGTGTAGTCTTTCTCAGCAAACGACATCGGGAGGATACTTCCCGTGTATCTTGCCCAGTCGGTGTTCCAGATATGTTGCCGTTTGTGGATGTGTCCGCAAGTCATATAGTCGGGATGGTCGTTCCATCCTTCCAGGTCCACTTCCTCCTGTCCGCCGATGATGATTTTCTCGCTCGCATCCTTCTTGGCGATATCCGAACCCTTGGCGTACATGTGTGCCATCATGATGCATTTCCTGCCCGGGTATTTCTGTCGAGCCTCAGCCGTCAGTTCTCTCAGAAAGTCGTTGACACCCTGCGAGTAACTGGCGTTCTGCACCACATCGCTTCTAAGGAAAGGTACGGTGAGGATGATGACTTCTTCTCCTTCCTCGTTGGTTACGGGGATGATGAGGTCATCGAAGGAATAGATCCAATGTCCGCCTGTTTTATCATCGTCCCCGCTTTCTCCCTGCTGCCAGATTTTCCTTACGTTTCCTCTTATTTCCACGTGGTATTTGGTGAGCAGCGGACGTGGAGCCTCCAGTCGGCTGGCTGAATCGTGGTTGCCGGCGGTAATGATGACCTGCATGTTCGGGCACAGTTGGGTAGCATCGGCAAGAAACTCGTAATAAACGGTCTGTGCCGCTGCCGATGGATTTCCGTTATCAAAGATGTCTCCTGCGATGAGGAGAGCATCGGGCTTTTGTTCAGCGATTTGTTCCAGGAGCCATTTTAGGAAATGCTTGTGTTCCGGCAGACGGTCGTTGCCGTGAAACAGGTTGCCCAGGTGCCAGTCGCTGGTTGCTAATATCTTCATACTCATAAGAATGTCTAATCTTAGTCTTTTGCTTTGTCTTTGGCTTACAATCCTTTGGCCTTTGGTTTGCAATCCTTTGGCCTTTGGTTTGCAATCCTTTGACCTTTGGTTTGCAATCTGACTACAAAGTTAACACAATTATTTGGGATACGCAAAGAAATAAGCTCAAAAAACGAAGAATTATGGCCGGAAAAGTAAAGATATTCAGGAAAAGTCTTGTTTTATATCTGATAAAGTTGTATCTTTGCAAGGTAGAAATCTTCGTTCATAAACATTGAATGTCCGTTCAGTGTCTTTGAACGGCGGTTCATAGACTTTGAATGTCGGTTCAGTGTCTATGAATGGAGATTTCTCCTAGGATTAAATACTTTTCTTCCTAGGTTTGTGGTCTTTTCTTTTTAAGTATAACAATAAATACTATAGGATGTAAAGGCTGTTGCAATAAGAAATACTAATAAACTAAAATAGGAAAGGAAACTGATATGGCTAAGTACAAATTGCAGGAAATGGGGGATATGCGCTATGAAGGCAAGCGCAGAGTTTATCCCAAGATGGTGACCAACCGTACACTATCCCGAAAAGAGTTCGTCAAGATGATGCAGAACTACCATCGCGGTATTTCGGAAAGTACCACGGAGGCTGTATTGACCGATGTGGTTGATATGCTGACAGACATGCTCTCCATGGGGTACAACGTGAATCTGGAAGGTTTCGGCACCTTCTCCCTCTCCCTCGCTTTCGAGGATGAGAAGCCTAGGGAAATTCTTAATCCAGATGATAAGATGACGTACCGCAAGGTGGGCGTGAAGGACATCAACTTCAAGGCGTCCCCTGAGTTTATCAAGGATGTGAAGCGTGAAACCGACCGTGACCTGGAGCGTGATATGGGTGGCGTAAAGGTTATCCGTAAGCAGCTCTATTCCAGGGAAGAGCGCATCGCCCGAGCCCTGGAGGTGATAGAAAAGAACGGAGTCCTCACCCTAGGTGATTATGCCTCCATCAACAACCTGAGCCGTACTGCCGCCTCTATGGAACTGAAGGAGCTGACAAATGACAAAACTTCGCCGATAGATTCACTAGGCCGCGGCAGCCATAAGGTTTGGGTGAAGAGGAAAGAATAAATGCAACGATAGTATTAAAATAGATGTTTAATTTAAAGTCCAAATAATTATGGAGCAGATTACTATAGATTTTAAGAACGCTTTTGATTGTTCCAAGAAGGAAAAGTCGAAGGTTTGTCGCTCTGGCTATGTACGTTTGGTTCGTTTTATGGATGATAAGAAGCATACTAGACCACAAGTGTATGAGGGCGATTTGTTGGAGGCTATTATGGATGTAAAGAGGGGGAATGTCAAGAACTTCGATACATTGGAGGATATGATGAACTATTTGGAAGCTTAGACATGAGTATAAAATGCCTGGTTAAGAAGTAAATCATTGAACTTTTGCATGTGGTTCAAGCACGGGCTGAAGGCCCAAAAGCTCCTAGCCCAGGGCAACACCCTGGGTATTAAGGCGTTGTCCTCCTGCGCCCTGTAAGGGCAAAAGCCTTGAATATATGCTGCTTTATAACCAATTTTATTGGGATTTGCAAGAAACTATTTCTCTTTTAAATCATTTGCCGACTTTTCGAAATCAGCTTTGATTTCATCTAATAGTGGATTTCTGTTTTCTACAATGATAGAAGAGTAGAATCCTTGACCTTCAATGGTTGTGTTAGCAGACTGGATGGTATACTTTTGTGGGTCTGCATATTCCTTGAACCATCTTATAAACAAACGATTTCTAACTTCTTCACGGTTGTCACTTGTGTCGCAAATATATAGTAAGACATTCAAGTTTTGAAGGAAGAACTCCTCAATGATGGCAATAATCGTTGTGCTTATTTTATTATCGTATGAGCCATGGATTTTATTGTCATTGTGTATGCAAAATTGATAGCTCATACAACCGCCAAGAGGAAACTCTTCCGTAAAAGAAATGGTATAGTTAATCCCCTTGTCTGTTGCAAACAGATAATCACCCTTATCTGAGCAGATAACTCGATAAGGTGATTTGCTGTTAATGTGATGTAGAGACAATTCTTTCATGCGTTTGCAAATTTAGCATAAATGTCAATGCCATCATATTGTTTTGCTCTTTCGAGCATCTCCTCTTTATGTTTTAGGAGTTGTTTAAACTTTCTGATGGTTTCCTCCTTTGTATTGTTCTTTGTTGCTTGCATAATAGCCTCCTTTTTAATGTTATTGTTATTTATTTGGTGGCAAAGATAAGAAAAGTAAATGAGATATGCAAGAAAAAAGACCCAAAATTTTGTGAACCCAATTCTTTTTCGTACTTTTGCAGTTGTCTTGCTGTGGATGGCTGGCGATGAGTCGCTGGCTAGGTAAAAATCCATGGCTTGGCCTATTTTAAATTGAAGACGTTTGCTTGACGTTTCTTCTGACCTGTAGAAACCTGGAAAATTTCAAATCATGTTCAGAATGAGACTGCGGTGGGCGTCTACCCACTGTGTATATACACATGGCATAGGTGTGCCCCTTCGACTGAGGGGGTACGCTCTGTGCTATCATATATATACCTGTTTGGCGTAGGCTTCTGTTGCTTCTTATCTTTGACATGAAAGGCTTTTCCAGGGCCGCTACAGGCAAGGATGGGGCTAAAGGTAATCAGATTCCTACGCCATCATTTTATAATAGCAATCCAGTTTCTAATAATCTTCTCTACTTAGGGAGTCGGTGGAGCACGGAAAAGGGGAGGAAGGTATACCGTTATGGCGAAGAAAATGGATTTGGGTGCTTTGCGCCAACAGATATTAGAACTTCAGATAGATAAGGAGTTAAAGCATGATTTGTTGGAGGTTATCAATGAGAAGAAGCATTATGGACTTGTGTGGGAAGATAGCTCAGAAGTGGCTTGGGACGACATGCAAGACCAACTTCCTGTTTTTGTTGAAGACGAAAGTAAGCGTTTGGATTCTGCGCCAGAAGGTTCGCCTAATCATGTGTTGATAGAAGGTGATAACCTCAATGCTCTTGCTGCTCTTACTTATGCTTATGCAGGGAAGATTGATGTAATTTATATCGATCCTCCTTACAATACTGGTAATAAGGACTTTATCTACAACGACACTTTTGTAGATAAAGAAGATGGCTATCGCCATTCTAAATGGACATCGTTTATGAATAGACGATTGAAAATTGCAAAGCAGTTGCTTTCTGAAAAGGGAGTAATATTCATTTCTATTGATGAACATGAAGTTGCACCTTTACGTTTGCTAGGTGATAAGATCTTTTCCGAAAAAAACTTTGTTGGTCAATGGAATTGGTTTAAGTCTTCAACTCCGCCAGCTCTTTCAAAGAAAATCAAGAGAACAATAGAATATGTTCTTTGTTGGAAAACAACAGCAAATGATTATACTTTCCAAGGTACTCGTAAAGTAAGTAAAAGTAATGATCCTTTTACCAAGCCGCAGAATACTTTTAAAATACTGACTTTTCCTGCAGATAGCATTACTTGTGCTAAAAAAGATGGAGTTTTGAGAGCAGGTGTTTATGGGACGAGTAAGTTCCCTAATGAGTTGTTGGATGATTTGGTCATAGAAAATGGCAAGAATGTTAATGAAGTAAGGTTTAAGAATAGGTTTATTTGGTTGCAAGATACTTTGGACAAAAACATAGATGAAGGTTTATATATAGAACTTTCAGCTAAGGGTGTGCTTTCTTATAAGCGTTCTAATTATTCCCCCGAGGTTCCTCCAAACTTTATAGATTCTAATGTAGGGGTTGATACAACAGAAAACGCTGGAAGACAGCTCCAAGAAATCTTTGGAGAAACGGTCTTTGATTATCCCAAACCAGTTTCTTTAATTAAGTACCTTATAAATTTCACGCCATCAAAGGACTCCACCATCCTCGACTTCTTCGCTGGCTCAGGCACTACTCTCCATGCAACGATGCAATTGAACTCAGAAGACGGCGGTCATCGCAAATGTATCTTAGTGACCAACAACGAGAATAACATCTGCGAAAAAGTAACCTACGAGCGAAACAAACGAGTCATTAATGGTTATACGAACCAGAAGGGTGAAGAAGTCCCTGGCTTGACTCGCAATAATCTTCGTTATTATAAAACAGAGTTTGTGCCTCGTGACCAAAGCAGCAGTAAGAGTCGTCGAGCCTTGATGGCTTCTCTTGTTGACCTTCTCTGCATCAAGAACAATATCTATCAAGAGCAAGAAACATTTGGAGGCAAGAAATTTAAGAAGAACGTATTGCGCTATTTTAAGGATGAGGCTGGACAGATGCTTGTTGTCCTCGACGAGCGTGTAGTCAGTATTATCATTCCGATGATAGCTGAGGTTGCGACTAGGCAGAATCCTTTGAAGGTTTATGTTTATAGTGATGGCGCATACGCATATGAGGACGAATTCCATAAAGTCATGCCTGTTATAGAACTGTGTGCCATGCCAGATGCTTTCTTGCAAGCTTTAGAAGGTGGAACGGATATTCTGCCAAAGCAAAAGTATAGTGAGGCTATGATGAAAGAGTTTCAGCAAAACGAGGCACTCGCCATGCAAAACGAGGAGGTTGTGAAAGAAGCTCTCAGCGATGACTATGATTATGTGTTGAAGGAGAAAGAAGATAATGTTACTAATGACATAATAGACTAAGGAGGTAACGAAAATGATAGAACTACGAGATTACCAGAAAAAGGCGGTGCGTGAACTGAAACAGAAGATGATTGACATGCTCAATGATTCTGAAGACCGCCAAAAGTTGATATTCAAGGCTCCTACAGGAGCAGGAAAAACGGTGATGGTGAGTACCTTGCTGGATGAGCTGACTCGTGACCTACCTATGAATGGGCAGTGCCGATATTCTCGTGTAGCATGGGTTTGGATTGCTCCTAACAAGTTGCATCAGCAGAGTTATCGCTCCATGCGCAATTTCTTTAGTGAACGAAGGTCGTTGCGTCCTGTTATGTTTGATGAGTGTGATCATGTGGATGGTCTGCATCCTGGCGATGTGCTCTTTTTAAACTGGGAGAGCATCAATAAGGATAATGCCGTCATGATTCGTGACAATGAGCAGAACCGCACGCTCTACGAACTGATACGGAAGACCAAGATAGAGCAGCATCTGCCAGTGGTGGTTATCATAGACGAGGAACACATGTTTGCCGGACGTAATGCCAAGAAAAGCGAGATGGTATTGCAAGCTATCCAGCCACACATAGAACTTCGTGTATCAGCAACACCAGTCACCCAAAGCTATCATGCGGTTCTTGTGAAACGTCAAGATGTAATCAATGAAGAAATGATTAAGAAGGGCATAGAACTGAATCCGAATGTAAAGAGCAGTAAGGAACAGTCGGAGCTTACGGTGAACCAGCGTCTCTTGAAGAAGGCTCTCGAAAAGCGAAAGGAACTGGCTGAGGCTTACAAGGAATATGGCATCAATCCGTTATTGCTCATTCAGTTGCCTAATGATAGCAGCGAATCTATGTCGTCGAAGGACAAGACTATCGCCGAGGAGATGCAAGCCTACTTAGAACAGGTTTGCGACATCAGCGTGGCAAATGGCAGGTTGGCTGTATGGCTATCAAAAGATAAATCGCCCAATCTACAGAATATCACTCATCCTGATGATATTACCGAGGTCTTGCTGTTCAAGCAGGCCATAGCCTTGGGCTGGGATTGTCCTCGTGCCTCTGTCCTTCTGATATTCAGAGAATTGCAGAGCATGACTTTTACCACTCAGACCGTGGGACGAATACTCCGAATGCCAGAGCAGCATTTTTATAAGAACGACATTCTGAACTACGGTTATGTTTATACCGACCTTTCGGCAGACATGATTAATATTGTGGGAGATGACATGAACTATATCAGCACCCTCTACGCCAATCGCAAGAAAGACTTGCCGAACATCACGCTCCGTTCTTATTATACGGATAAGCATGGGGCAACAAGAAACCGCTTGGGCTCCCAGTTCCGCAGCATCTTCTATAAGACCATGGAACGGGAATGGGAACAAAACCCGTTGTTGCTCTTCTCTGCAGAAGATTTCTTTGAGGATGATGGTGAGACAGAGGATGCTGACGAGATGAAAAAAAAGGAGGCAGACATGGATGCCAAAATCAAGTTGAATCGCTACAATGCCAAGCGACATGGCGTGCAGACCGATGTATCAAGAATCTTGGTGGCAATCCCGAAGGACACCCCATTGACGGGTGACTCGGGTATCGTGGAGATAACAGACAAGGCAAGGTTGGCTCTGAACGCATCAGAATTGCAGAATCTCTTTACGCTGTTCTGCCGTAAGAATGTTGGTGGGTTCTCCAAATTTGACAGTACGCCAGTCTTGCAAGGAGCCATCGAGAGTGCCTTGGAGGAATACCTGCAAGTCTTTTCGATGGATGTGCCTAAGGTGGTGCTCTATCATCAGAACCGTCCGCGCTTCGAGGAACTGATACGCAAGGCGTTGGTTACCTACGAGGCTACGCTGAAGAGAAATAGCAAGGAGATGACGATGGAATATCAGCAGTCTGTATGGCAAGTGCCGGAGACTCGTCTCTATAATGCGGCAATGGTGAGAACCACGGAAGGCGAAATCTTCAACCATGCCTTGTATCCTTATTTTGAGCAGATTACGGCATCGAGACCCGAGCAAGAGTTTGCGCGTTGGTTGGATGACAAGATGGAATATGTGGAGTGGTGGTACAAGAATGGAGACGAGGGAAAGCAGCATTTCGCCGTGCCTTATACGGATTCGGGAAGTAGAAAACGTTGTTTCTATGTGGATTTCATCGTCAGATTGAAGTCGGGTACCATCTGCCTCTTCGACACCAAAACCAAGGGCAGCGATGCGGATGCGCCAGAAAAGAACAATGCCCTCTTGGATTACATCTCCAGCTATCAAGCTACAGACAAGAAGATTGTGGGTGGCGTGCTCATCAAAGACGAGGGTACGAGCAACTGGTATTATCCTGGAGGCGTTATCGAGAACACAGACAATATAGATGGGTGGTCGGCATTGCATCTGGAAACCCTATAATATAATAAGGTAATCATATATAATAAGGTATGAAGAAAAGCTTGGACAGAACATTCCTGAACTATGGAATCAGGCAGGAAGACATGCAACTCATAGAGAGTGCATGCCAATCTGAAGGTATAGATGCGGAATGGCTCAAGGATTATATCCTCAAGCCTTTCCATGAAGAGCGTAATAACCAAAATGAGTCAAGTCTTGAGGAAAAGAAGGTGACGAAAATACTCAAGAAGGCTCTCAAAGAAATTAAGAAGTAATGAAACTGAAGCGTATCTACATAGAAAATTATAAGACCTACAGAAGGTTGGACTTAAACTTAGAGGTAACGAGCGACCGTCCCATCATCTTGATAGGTGGTGCCAACGGTTGTGGTAAAACTACGCTCTTCGATGCCATCTATTCTGCACTCTATGGATTGAAGATATCCAACAAGCGCCAGTTTGAGGAAATCTTCAATTCGGGGGTAAAGAACGAGAGCGGTATAGAAGGCAAGACCATCATGTTGGAGATTACTTTCTCTGGGATGGTTTTGGGGCAAGAAACGCCTTATCGGTTGTGTCGTGCCTATCGGTTTGTGGATGGCAAGATACAGGAGAGCAACGTGCTCAATATGAATGGTAACAGTTATCCTTACGGTTCTGGTTCCACAGCTATCCAACGCAGCACCAATGAAGCGATAGTCAACAAGATTATTTCTGCCAATCTGCCTGCTGAATTGAGCAACTATTTCCTCTTTGATGCTATGAAGACTTCTGATCTCGTGAAGGAAGAACAAATCAACAAGCTCATCATGAAGAACATCAATTCGGTGATGGGTTTCAATAAATACACTCAGTTGCAAAATGCAGCCTCGGCTTATCTTGATGAGAAGAAGGCGGAACGCTTGGAGAACGAAAACCTGCGTGCCGAATACTTGAAACTGACCAAACAGAAGGTGGAGCTGGAAAGGGATGTGGCAAGTCTTAACGATGCCTACAACGAAGCTTTGAACTATGCTAATGATCATAAGCAGCAGTATGAGCAACTGAAGGAGGGACGGAACTCGGATGATGTGATTCGTGACAAGATGCGCCAGATAGAGGAGAGCATCAACTGTTACTATCAGAAGGAGAAGGAATACAGACAGGATGCCGAGGCTATCTCGAAGGACTTGGAACTGAGAGTCTTCCTGCCGAAAGTAGCCAACATCATCAGTACGGAAGTGGAACTCATTCTGAACGAGAAGGAGCAGGTGGCTTCGGCAAGGGGAAACATCTTGAACGACCAACAGATAGAAAAGGTGACGCAAGAAGTGGTGGAACTATTGAAAGCAAAGTATCCACAACTTGCCGAGGTGTCTATCTCGGAGATTATAGCTGAAATCAAAAAGGCACAAGATGCGAGCGAAGACTACAACGACAAGTTTAGCTATCTGAGCGACAAGGATGTCAGCGTGCTGAAGAATCTCGTGCAGCAATCCTATTCAAATCCTTATATAGCCCTGGATGAGCGACGTGAGAATTTGGATCTTGAACTGGTGGACATGCCAAAGAAAAAAGAGCAACTCGAAGAGTATAAGCGAGCCTTGACAGGAAGCGACTATAGCATCATCGAACTCTATGAGGCCAACGACCGAAGAATAGAGGAAATAAAAGCCAAGATAGCAGAGAAGAAAGCAAGCATCAAGGAACTGGAGAAGAAAATCTCCACTTACGATTATGATATGCCGCAAGTGCCAGATCCACAGTATGACATGCTTTGCAAGTTGCCTGGTTTCTTCAAGACCCTGTCGAGAAAATTGCTGCAAGCCAAGAAGGCGAGCATTGAACGCATGATGAAGGAGCAGTTGAACATCAACTTGGTGATTTATGCTGGCTATATCGGTAGGGTAGAATTGTCAGCCGATGATTCTGAGGAAACATCCTTCAAGATATTCCACAAGAATGGCAACGAGATTTATCTGAGCCAGTTGAATGCCGGTGCCAAGCAGACGGTGATGCAAGTTCTCTTGAAAGTGCTGTATGAGTTGGGTGACTACGACCCGCCTGTGATGATAGACACCGTGATGGGGGTACTCGACAAGGAGAGCCGAGAGGTAATCATCAATCGATACTTCCCAGACCTGGCTCATCAAACTATTTTGCTCAGTACGGATACGGAGATCACTACCGAGACGGATTTCAAGAAAATCGTGGCATACGTGGCAAGGACCTATACCTTGCATAGAGACCAGGAACAACAGTGTACCACGGTAAGTGAGGATTACTTTGGATTACAAATTTACGATTTCTAGAAGAAATGAATGTACAAGATATAAAACTTGAGGGAATGAGAATTCTGGAGGGAACTCATGATTTGCTTGAAGAAGTGAAATATGCTATCGAGCAGAAACTAAACCTTTCGGATTACTCAGATATGGTTCGCCCTGTAGTACTGAACTTTACTACGGTTATGCGAATCTGCCTCCTCGTTGGATTGAGCGATAAGACGCCAAGGAGCAAGGCAAAGGTAGAGGAACTTCAAACCTCAGCTGGTATGCAGCCATTGGGTGGTTCGTTCTTTACCAAGTCGAACATAAAGGAAGTTTTCGTGGCTCTTATTAAAATGCGTTATTGCGACATTGATGCCGACTGGCAGAACTCAACGTTTCTGAGCAAGGTGCTCTTTAGTGAGATGATGAGAGGCAAGAACATCTTGATGGAAGAAGGTGGCATAGATGAGTGGTTGCACTACAGTCCGTTGCGAGGTGGCAAGTCGTTGATGGATATTCCTGAGCTGAATCTCTATGTCGGACAATACGAGAATGGCATGGATGCTGCCCTCGATATTAATAGTACAGCCATCGCCAATACGCAGATATTGGTGGCAGGAACTACTGGTTCAGGAAAGTCAAATTTGCTGGCTGTCCTCATCAACCAAATCAGAATGGCATCGGCTGATACCTACTATCCTGTCAACTTTCTCTTGTTCGATTACAAGGGGGAGTTCTCTGATCCAGCCCATGCCGATTGGCTGTCGAAGTTTGAGACCGATTCCTCTGCCATCTTGAATCCGATGGAGAAACCTTTGCCGTTTACTCCGTTCAAGGACTTTACTGGCAGACCTGTCAATGAAATCCACCTGTATTCCACGACCTTGGCAAATGCCATCTGTGCTATATCTTCCGCTAAGATTGGTGCTTTGATGGATAACAGACTGAGCGAAGCTATCATCAAAGCCTACAAGGCGAAGAACCAGAAACCAATCACCTTTCAGGAAGTTTTTGATCATTATACGATGTTGATGCCCGAGAAGAAACAGGGTGATATGGATAGTGTAAAATCAGTCTTAAACCAGTTGATTCTGAATAATATTTTTGCAGAGGAAGACAAGGTAGATTTGGTGAAAGGTTGTTATATTATCAATTTAGGAAAGTTTGACAAGGAAGGTATCATGGCAAAGGCTATCGTATATTTCGTGACATCTAAGTTGAACAATATCTATGAGCAACTGCCTCCACAGGCAAAGAATGAGGACAGGGTGGAACTACGCCATTTCACCATCATTGATGAGGCTCACTATATGCTTGGTTTCGAAAACAAGCCTTTACAGAACTTGATAGCTGTGGGTAGAAACAAGGGTATGAGCATCATCCTTGCTACACAGAATATGGATTCGTTTAAGAAAGCCTCTTTTGATTTCTATGCCAATGCCCAATATCCTCTCATTATGAAGCAACAGCAACAGAATGATGGAGTGTTGAAAGATTTGTTTGGTGTGAGTGGTATGGCTCTGCAGGAGCTGAAGCAAGCTATTGCTGGTTTGCAGAAGGGTGAACTGATAACCAAGGATACTCAGGCTATGACCCTCGGCATCGGCAAACATTGGAAGAAAATTAAGGTTACTCATCTTATTTGATAATGGATAAAGATATAGACTATTATCTGGGTGCTTTTGAAAAGATGAAAAGGGCGCTTATGCGGGGCGTAAAAGCTCCGCATAAGCCTCTTTTGCTCTTGGCTATTTTAAATCTTTGCCAGCGAGGTATCATAAAAGATAATCATATCGTTCTTTCAAGTGTAAAGTCTTTGCGTGATGTTTTTGCTTATGCAGAAATAGACCAGGAATTATATGATTTAATGGTTGATAGAGAATCTGCTGTAATACTGGAGTGTAAGCTTCAGAAACTCGTATAAACTAATCCCGAAGTATTTATGAATGCTTGCTAGGAGTAAAAATATTATACGAAGCTTTTGCCCTTGCAGGGCGCATTGTTGACTGCGAGTGTACCCAGGGCGCTGCCCTGGGCTAGGAGCTTTTGGGCCTTCAGCCCGTTCTTGAGCCACCTGTAAATGTTCTATTTTGTGCTAGACCTTTCAAGTATTGTGCGCATAGCCCGATAGCGAGGATCTTTTTTGATGTCTCGCTTGGGGCTAATATCATATTTGCGCTCTGTTTCGTCTGCCATTTCTTGGAAACGACGAGCCGCCTCACCATAGAGTGTTGGTATTGCTTTTATTGGATAAGCCATAATCCTTCTGCCTTTAATTCTTCTATAAATTCTTCAAAATCTGTAGCCTTGCCTGTCCTTTCGTATTCCGCTTCAATGGCTTCAATCCTAGCCACGGCTTCTTCTTCATTAGCCGGATGCCAGCCAATAGGATATCTTTTCTCCTTCATAAGCTTGCGTATTTTATCTGCTGCAAATTTACGATTATTATCTGAATCATGCAAGAAAAAAGGGAGAAAAGTTTTTAAAGTATCTTATAATCAAGGTTTTTGCTCTTTATTGGGCTTGGGATGGTTCTGAAAAAAAAGTCACAATATCCGGCAGATGGTGCTGAGTATTGTGACTTAACTTTTTTATTATACAAATAATAATCATTACTAAATAATCACTACTAAATAATCATTAAATATTAGTGGTGCTTCAAATCGCAGGCAGCTTGCTCGTAATCGATGAGATGATCGATGGTAGGGTGGTCGCCGCAGATTTCGCAGGATGCACGCTTCTTTACCTTGATGGTGCGGAAGTTCATCGTCTTGGCATCGAAGGTGAGCAATCGGTCGGTGAGCAGTTCGCCCACACCGAGGAAGTACTTCAACGCCTCGGCAGCCTGGATGGTTCCGAGCATACCAGCGATGGCACCAAGGACTCCTGCCTGGCTACTGGTAGGAACAACGCCTGCTGGAGGTGGCTCCTTGAAGAAACAACGGTAACAAGCCGTGCCTGGCAGATGGGTGAAGGTCTGCCCCTGGAATCTCAGGATGCCGCCATGCGAGAATGCCTTGCCCAGTCGCACACAGGCATCATTGATGAGGAACTTCACCGGGAAGTTGTCGGTGCAATCAATGACGAAATCCCATGGCTTGATGATTTCCTCGGCATTGTCTGAGGCGAGGAAGGTATGGTAGGTTGTTACCTCCACATCAGGATTGATGGCAATCATCTTCTCCTTGGCGCTTTCCACCTTAGGGGTGTTCAAGTCCTTGGTCTGGTGAATGACTTGTCGTTGCAGGTTGCTGAGGTCAACCACATCGGCATCCACGATACCGATATGTCCCACGCCAGCCGCAGCGAGGTAGAGGGCAACTGGGGAACCCAATCCTCCAGCACCAATGATGAGCACCTTGGCATTGAGGAGCTTTTCCTGTCCCTCGAGGCCTACATCCTGAAGGAGGATGTGGCGGCTGTATCTTTCTATCTGTTCTTCTGTTAAATCTATCATTTTATTGTACTTTATGTCTTTTTTTCTTTAGTAAAAAAAATATTTTGTATAGCAGTTTATGCTCATACAGCAGTATAGAAAAAGGTCGCAAACAATTAACAGCTTGCGACCTTTGATATTCTTTATAAGAACCCGAATTATAATCCCGAATCTGGAAGTATAATTCTCTCATTCTCAAATTCTTGATTTACTCGATAACTACGAGTGCATCCTCTTCGAGCACAGCCTGACCAGGCTTAACGCAGATAGCGGTTACCTTACCATCCTTCTCAGCCTCGATGTTGTTCTGCATCTTCATAGCCTCGAGAACGACAACAGTATCACCTGCCTTCACCTCCTGACCAACAGCTACCTCGATGCTGGTGATAGTACCAGGGAGAGGAGCCTTTACAGCATTGGCTGTATTTACGTTGGCAGCTGGAGTAGCCTCAGCATCATCAGATGCAGCAGCTGGCTGACCAAGCACAACCTTCTTCTTCTCTGGCTCAGCCTCCTGTTCCATCTCAACCTTGTAAGCTTCGCCATTCACGTTCACGCTTGCGATGTTACCCTCAACAGCGTCAATCTGAACCTTGTATTCTTTTCCGTCAATTGTATATTTAAACTCTTTCATTTCTATTACATTATGGTTTAGCTGTTAAACTCAAGAACTTGGCGTTCCACATCGTCTGACGTGGCTTGATAGTGATGATGCCAGGCTCCTTGTCGTGTACGTTATTGCCCTGATACTCATAGAGTGCCATGGCAATTGCAGCATAAATATTCTTATCCATTTATTCTAATGTTTAATTATATCATTACATTGGCATACAGCCATGCTTCTTAGCTGGCAAGCTCTGACGCTTGGTTGCGAGCTGAGCCAAACCACGGCAGATGCGGAAACGGGTGTTACGTGGCTCGATGACATCATCGATGTAACCATACTGAGCTGCCTGATATGGATTAGCAAACTTGTCAGTATACTCCTGCTCCTTCTCTGCCAGGAATGCCTTTACATCCTCGCCAGCTTCCTTCTTAGCCTTAGCTTCCTTACCACAGAGAACGGCAACGGCACCGCTGGCACCCATTACGGCAATCTCTGAAGATGGCCAAGCGAAGTTCAAATCGGCACGCAACTGCTTGCAACCCATCACGATATGGCTACCACCATAGCTCTTACGCAATGTGATAGTAATCTTTGGCACGGTAGCCTCGCCGTAAGCGTAGAGCAGCTGTGCACCGTGGAGGATGACAGCGTTGTACTCCTGACCTGTACCTGGCAAGAATCCTGGTACGTCTACGAGAGATACGATAGGAATATTGAAGGCATCGCAGAAACGGACGAAGCGGGCTGCCTTGCGGCTAGCGTTTACATCGAGTACACCTGCATAAGCTGCTGGCTGGTTGGCTACGATACCAACGCTCTGACCATTGAAACGGGCGAAACCTGTGATGATGTTCTTGGCGAACTTAGGCTGAACCTCGAAGAACTCTCCGTTATCGGTTACAGCACCAATCACCTTATACATATCGTATGCCTGGTTAGGATCGTCTGGGATAATCTCGTTCAGAGTATCGTCCATGCGGTCGATAGGGTCTGTGCACTCTACGCGTGGAGCCTCTTCTGTATTGTTGCTAGGGATGTAAGAGAGCAGGCTCTTGATCATCTCGATAGCCTCTTCCTCAGTCTTAGCAGCGAAGTGGGTTACACCACTCTTGGTTGCGTGAACAGATGCACCACCGAGGTGCTCTGCATCGATATCCTCACCAGTTACGGTCTTGACAACCTTAGGACCAGTCAGGAACATGTAAGAAGTCTGCTCCTTCATGATGATGAAGTCGGTCAAACCTGGAGAGTAAACGGCACCACCGGCGCAAGGGCCCATGATAGCAGAAATCTGTGGGATGACACCAGAAGCGAGGATGTTGCGCTCGAAAATCTCACCATAACCAGCGAGGGCGCAGATACCTTCCTGAATACGAGCACCACCTGAGTCGTTCATGCAGATAACAGGTGCACCCATAGTCATAGCCATATCCATTACCTTGCAGATCTTCTGTGCCATAGTCTCAGAGAGTGAACCACCATTTACGGTGAAGTCCTGAGCATATACGTAAACCAGACGGCCGGCTATAGTAGCGCTACCAGCTACAACACCATCACCGAGGTACTGCTTCTTCTCCATGCCAAAGTTAGTGCAACGATGCAACTTGAACATATCATACTCCTCGAAACTGCCGGCATCTACCAACATTTCGATACGCTCACGAGCGGTATATTTGCCACGTGCATGCTGCTTCTCGATGGCCTTCTCGCCACCGCCAAGACGAGCCTGTTCGCGCTTAGCGATCAGCTCCTTAATCTTTTCTACTTGTTTGCTCATAATTGATTATTATGTATTATTTCTTTATTCTTTATAGAATGGTTTCCTGAATCCATGGGATGAGCGGACGAACCGTCATCGCATAATTCGGGCGCAAAGATACGAAAAAAACCGCAGATAGCGAACTATCTACGGTTAAATATTTAGAATAATGTGAAAAATCACTATTATTTGGTCCTAAAATTCCAAAAGAATGCGGGCATTGAGCTGTCTGCCGGTAAGATAATTAGGTACGGCGTATTGCTGGCTGGTTACATCAGTCACCCAGTAATAGCTGTTTACGTTGTCTATGCCGAAGAGGTTGAGGCAATCTACCCCCAGCATCACATTCTTCAGGAAGGTCTTCTTCTCACGGCGGCTGTTGTCGAGCAACTGATAGCTCATACCGATATCTGCACGGCGATAGGCAGTGGCACGGAAACTGTTGGTCTCCAGTTCTCTGTGGGGTGCTGCAAAAGGAAGACCATCGGCAAAGGCGAGTTTCAAAGACATGCGCCACTTCTTGCTGCCCGGGAAATAATCGGTGAAGAAGAGGTTTACCGCATAACGCTGGTCGGTAGGCAAAGGGATGTTCTTGCCTCCCAGTTTCATCTTTGTATCCATGAGCGAAAGACTGAGCCAGGAATCGGTACCCGGAACAAATTCTCCGTAGAGTTTGAAGTCGAGTCCTGCTGCATGACCGCTGCATTCGTTCTGTCCGTAATAAACTACCTTCACGTTACTAACCGAATAAGGAACCAGATTGCTCAAAGCTTTGTAATAGGCTTCGGCAGAGAATTTATAGCGTTGGTCTCCTAGCTTGAACCTATAGTCGTAGCCGGCGATGAAGTGGATGCTTCGCTGGCTCTTGATTTTCTTGTTCAGCGATGCGATGGTTATGCCGTTCACCGTAGATGTATCTCTCAATTCCTTGAAGAATGGAGCCTGATAATACAGACCTGCCGCAAAACGGAGAGTTGTATTTTCGTGGTTGGCTGGTATGATGGCGAGCGACAGACGAGGACTCACGATGGTTTCTCTGTTGAAATTCCAATGACTCATTCTGATACCATAGTTTAGGGTGTAATGTGTCTGTCCGTTCCCGGTACTGTCGGCTGTTCCTCCCGAAAAACGGTAGGTGTCCTGGATGTAAGCTTCCATTCGGTTGGCATTCAGTTCGTTGCGAGCCTTCAGTGAATAAATCATATAGAGGTCTTTGCCATTGTGAGGAATACTGTATCCTGCGGAATCGCGCATCTCATATTCTACTGAATTCTCCTCGATATGTTCACGCTTCAGACTTACTGCGGCCTCCATCTGATGTTTCTTCACCTTGTGCTTGAGCATCAGTTTGGCACTCATCACGCGAGCCGTAAGATAGTTTCGGGCATGTTCGAAATAGGTACCTACACCCAGGTTTTCTGAAGTCTCGGTTTCGTCGAGCCAGTATTGTCCCTGAATGTCATATTTCTCCTGTTCCTTGGTGTAGAAAGCGCTGCCCAGAAGCGAGAGACTGGTGTTGGCGGTAAACTGGCGGGTAATGCCGAGTGTACCGAAGTAGGTGAGGAAGCGGTCTTTTTCCTGACCGTCAAAATATACTCTGAAGCTCTTTACGTTTTCCATTGTTCCGAACTTCGTTTCTCGGTCTTCCGGTTCGAAGTTGTAGTGATTATCAGAGATGTAGCCTATGAAGTCAAGCTTCCAGCGTTTGTTGGGCTGGTAACTCAGATAGGTCTGATAGTCCAGATAGTTTGGCTTGTATTCGCCTTTGGTTTCCATCGAACCGAGCAGGTAAGAGGTGGTTTTGTAGCGCACGCTGTTGAGCCATGAAAGTTTCTGGGTTCCCAGACCGATGTATGCGTCAGCACCCAGCAGACTGGCAGCCAGGCTGCCTTCAACCACTGGTTTCTTGCTTTTTGCTTTCAGGGTTTTGTAGGTGATGTCGAGAGCCGAACTCATCTTGTCTCCGTATTTGGCAGCATATCCTCCGGTTGAGAAACCGATTTTATCTACCATATAAGGGTTGATGACGGAGAGGCCTTCCTGCTGTCCGCTGCGAACCAAAAATGGGCGGAATACTTCTACGTTGTTGATGTATACGGAGTTCTCATCGAAGGCACCGCCACGTACATTATATTGCGAAGAGAGTTCGTTGTGGGTACTCACGCCAGCCTGTTGCTGAACCAGACTTTCCACCCCATTTCCGTTGGCAGATGGCGTCATCTTCATGTCCTTAGTCTTCAGCTCCTGTGTCTGGTCCGACTGTATTTTTTCTCCCTTGATATTCACCTCATCGAGGGTGGTGGATGCTTCGCGAAGTACCACCTGCAGGGTTTGTTTTCCTCGCGGTCTTCTCAGCACTTTTGTTTTTGTCTTGAAGCCGATATATGAGAATTTGACTACCACGCTGTCTGCAGAATGCAGTTTGAGGCTATAGTCTCCCTTGAGCGAAGTAACGGCAGTCTTTCCCTGGCTAGCCACCGAAACGATGGCAAACTCCAGTGGCTGGTTGTTCTCGTCTACCACTTTGCCGTGAAGGGTAAACTCCTGCGCCATCATCTTTATGGTTGCGATGAGGCATATTGTGAGTATCAATAATCTATTTTTCATACTTTTATTAACGAGAAAAACTGAAAAATATTGTAGATGGTTGCAAGTTTTGATGAATGTCACTGGTTGTAATGCATTTGCGTCAGCCCGATTTGGCAGTCATGACGAGACCATATCTACATCAACCTTTATGATTGATGCTGCAAAGATACATTCTTTTCTGTTTCATAGCTATGCGATTTGTGACAATTGTGTGGATTCGGGAAATAAAGTTGGCAAAAATTATATTTTTATGCCTTATCTTGAAATTCGAAGAAATATTTCCGAAGAATAGAAAATTATCTCCGAAGGATAAAATGATATCTCCGAAAGAGAATTTTCTCCTGATTATATATCCCGGCACAGATTGCTGCAGATGATTTTCTGTTGCATGCAGAACAGAATTTTGGATGTGATTTTTGGGAGGTGAAGGTGAAGGGTGTATTTTTACTCTTTATATTATATTCTTTTTTTTTTAGGGTTTTGATGATCAGAGAGTTACGGGTGAAGGGTGGTAAAGGCACTTCTTTGCTTTCTTTAAACACTTTTTTGCATTTGGGCATTCTAAGGAGAGTTTGGTTGGGAAAGGAGAAATATGAACTTGCTTAGGAAAAGAGAAAGGAGATTATAAAAAAGCCCGATAAAAGTGCACTTTTATCGGGCTGGAATTGTTATGATTATTTACTTGTTAAATGCATAGAACAAACCATCATTCATAGCCATGCGGACCTGGTATAAACCATTGGCATCTGCTGGGACGTTGATCTTCTCGCCACTTGGCAAGCAAGCCTGGATGCTGCCATCCTCGTTGAAGCTGAAAAGCTCACGGATATCGCCATCCTTGCTGTATGACCAACTCTTGTGCTTCTTGTCGAACACAAAGTATGATTTCTCACCATCTGGGTCGGTAATCTCGTAGCCATTCTTCAATGTCTTGATGGCATACATGCGACCATCCTTACCCATTACGTCCTTAGTAGTTCCTACCTGGCCAATCACCTTGTTGCCTGTCCAGAACTCGATAGAGTTGAGAACGAGAAGGTCTGCAAATGAACATACTGCGTAAGCTGGAGAGATAAGCACGAAGATAATCTCGTTTACAAACTTGTTGTCTGTTGCTCTCTTATTCCAGTCAAGTACGGAATTTGTCAGACCAAATGAGCCGATGCAAGAACTGAATGTCAAGGCGCCCAACAGGACTGCGATGACAGGTTTAGTTAAATTTTTCTTCATAGTCATAAATTAATTTATATGTTGAGTATCTTTTACTTCGCAGACTCAAACTCGCGCAAGAAACGAGTATCGTTCTCAGAGAAGAGACGAAGGTCGCTCACGCGATATTTCAAGTTGGTGATACGCTCAACACCCATACCGAAGGCATAACCCGTATAGACATTGCTGTCGATACCGCAAGCCTCAAGATCATGAGGGTCAACCATACCGCAACCTAAAATCTCAACCCATCCGGTATGCTTGCAGAAGTTGCAACCCTTACCGCCACAGATGTTGCAGGAGATATCCATCTCGGCACTAGGCTCTGTGAATGGGAAGTAGCTAGGACGGAGACGAATCTTGGTATCTGCACCAAACATCTCACGGGCAAAGGTAAGGAGCACCTGCTTGAGGTCGGTGAAACTTACGTTTTTATCTACATAGAGACCTTCTACCTGATGGAAGAAACAGTGAGCGCGGGCGCTGATAGCTTCGTTACGGTAAACGCGGCCTGGGCAGAGCACACGGATAGGTGGCTCATGGGTTTCCATATAGTGAGCCTCGTCGCCTGAAGTATGGCTGCGGAGGAGCACATTCTTGGTAACATCGTCAGAGTTGGTCTTCTCTATAAAGAAGGTGTCCTGCATATCGCGGGCTGGGTGGTCGGCAGCAAAATTGAGCATCGTAAATACGTGCTTGTCGTCATCTACCTCAGGACCCTGGAAAAGGGTAAAGCCCATGCGAGCGAAAATGTCGATAATCTGATTCTTCACTACGGTGAGTGGATGGCGGGTACCGAGTGCTACAGGGTAGGCGGTACGGGTCAAGTCGATATCATCGCTTGATGCCTCGGCTTCTTCCATCTGCTCCTTCAGTCCGTTGATCTTCTCAAGGGCTGCGTTCTTCAGTTCGTTGATTTTTACTCCAACCTCTTTTTTCTGGTCGGCTGGCACTGTGCGGAAGTCGGCCATAAGGGCGTTAATCTCGCCCTTTTTGCTCAGATACTTGATTCGAAGCTGCTCTACTTCTTCTGCGTTTTGGGCAGTCAAAGTGCTCACTTCTTTCAAGAGTTCGTCTATTTTTTCTAATAACATATCTATATTTTTATCTTTTTTGACTGCAAAGATAACATTTTTTGCTTAAAAGATGAAATAATTCAAAAGAAAGTTGTACTTTTGCATGGAAAATTTGAGAAATTTAATAGGTTTATGAAAAAACTCTGTTTATTAACGGTGTTAATGGCGGTGCTTACCATCGTTTGTTTCACGTCTGTGGGATGTACAGACAAGAAGCCTGCGCCTGCCATTGATTCGGCTTCATCCGACTCGGTGATTGCCGACACCCAAGCGATGGACTCTACAGAACAGCTGATAGAGGAGACTCCGATGCCAAAGGCGGCTGACGAGCTTTTTGATGATTTTGTGTTTAATTTTGCAGCTAACAGAAAGTTGCAGAAAAGTCGTATTGTCTTCCCGCTGCCGGTATATCACGGTAAGAAACTGACCAAGAAGATAGAAAAAAAACATTGGAAGATGGAGCATTTCTTCATGCGCCAGGATTATTACACGCTGATTTTTGATAATCAGAAACAGATGAAACTGATGAAGGATACTACTATCGATCATGTAGTAATAGAAAAGGTGTTCTATAGTAGAAAGACAGTTCAGCAGTTTGTGTTTAATCGCATCAATGGTCAGTGGATGATGACTAGCATCTGCTACGTGCCTATGTATCAGAATAATAATGCCAGTTTCCTGAAGTTTTACGGACATTTTGCTACTGATACCGCTTTCCAGGCTCGCCACATCCATAATCCGGTGAAGTTTACCGGTCCTGATCCTGATGATGATTTCAGTACGATGACAGGCGATATAGAACCGGAAACATGGCCTGCCTTTGCGCCTCAACTGCCTCACGGCATGATTTACAATGTAATCTATGGTCAGAAATATACCGAGAGCAACCAGAAAATCTTCGTGATTCGTGGTATCGCCAATGGTATGGAAACCTCTCTTACTTTCAAAAAAAATGGAGGAAAATGGGAACTGATCAAACTGAATATGTAGCTTTTTAGTTAGTAGTAATAGTTTAACCAGATATGAAGGATATTCGTAACTATGGCCTTTTGGCTCACAATACATTCGGGATTGATGCTAAATGCAGCAGATTTCTGGAGTATGAATCGGTAGAGGAAGCCCGACAGATAGTGGGCTTGCTGACAGAGGCAGATCAGCCACTGCTCATTTTGGGCGGTGGTAGCAATCTCTTGCTGACCGGTGATTATGCTGGTACAGTGCTCCATTCGGCTATTATGGGTATTGAGGTTCTTGACAACAAGACTTTGGCAGCTGCAGAGGGGGATGATGCTTTGTGCAATCTGGATTGGGTATTCATTTCCTGTGGTAGTGGTGAGGTGTTTGATGATGTGGTAGCTTATGCCGTAGAGCATGGCTATCATGGAGCTGAAAATCTGAGTATTATTCCGGGTGAAGTAGGTGCCAGTGCGGTTCAGAATATTGGTGCCTATGGTGTGGAAGCCAAGGATATTATATATAAGGTGGAAGCGGTTGAGATAGCTACGGGCAGGGTAGTGGTGTTTGATAATGCTGACTGCGAGTATAGTTACCGTCAGAGTAAATTTAAGCATGAGTGGAAGGATAAGTATCTGGTGACGCATGTGATTTACCGTTTGCAGAAAACCTTCCGTCCGGATCTGGATTATGGTAATATCCGTTCTGCGCTCGAGGCTAAGTGTATTGCTGAGCCTACAGCCCAGCAACTTCGTGATGCCATCATAGAAATTAGAGAGGCAAAATTGCCTGATCCTAAGGTGTTGGGTAATGCAGGCAGTTTCTTTATGAATCCTATTGTAGAGAAGGCTAAGTACGAAGAACTGGCTGCTCTTTATCCGGGTATGCCTCATTATACAATCGATGATTCTCATGAAAAGATTCCGGCTGGTTGGATGATTGATCAGTGTGGCTGGAAGGGAAAGAGTCTGGGACGGGCCGGTGTGCATGATAAGCAGGCACTGGTGCTAGTGAATCGTGGCGGCGCTACGGGCGAGGAAATCGTAAAACTCTGTAAGACCATCCAGGAGGATGTGAAGCAGAAGTTTGGCATAGAGATTCATCCGGAAGTGAATGTTAAGTGAAGAATTCGGTTGTTTTCAGAAAAATATTTGATAATTAATGAAGGTAACTTTGTTAGGTACAGGCACATCGGGCGGTGTTCCTTCGTTGGGATGTAACTGTGAAGTGTGCCGAAGTACGGATCCGCATGATAAAAGATTGCGCAGTGCAGCAATGATAGAAACGGAGAATACCCGTATTCTGATAGATGCCGGACCTGATATCCGACAGCAGTTGTTGCGTGTGCCTTTCAGAAAGATAGATGGCGTCCTGATTACGCATATCCATTACGACCATGTTGGTGGTATTGATGATTTGCGCCCTTTCTGTATCTTTGGTGATATTAATATCTATGGCGATGAAATCGTTACTGCGGGGCTGCCTCATACGATGCCTTACTGCTTTCCGAAGAATGCAGAAAAACTCTATCCGGGAGCTCCTAAACTCAAATTGCATACCATTCATCCGCATGAGCATTATCAGATAGGTGACATTGAGTTTCTTCCTATCCGTGTGATGCACGATAAGATGCCTATTCTCGGCTATCGGTTTGATAAGTTTGCCTATATTACTGATATGAAATCTATGGGTGATGAAGAATATGCTTATTTGGAAGGTGTGGAAACACTCGTAATTAACGCACTCAGATTTGAGAAAACACATCACAGTCATCAGCTTGTATCTGATGCTATTGAGGTGTCGCGCAGGATAGGAGCAAAACATACTTATTTTATTCATGTGACTCACCAGATAGGTTTTCACGATGAGGCGAATAAAAGGCTGTCCGAAGGCTTTGAATTTGGCTTCGATGGAATGGAGGTATATGTAGGAAATAGATGAATTTTTATTGAAAAAGGTTTAAAAATAGGTTGGTAAAAGTTAATTAAACTGAACTGCTAAGTCTTTTGCTAAGAAAAATTTGCGAGTATCATAGATTATTTCTATATTTGCATGTGTGTTTTTCATAGTATTAGATTTAAGGTTAACAAGGTATTGGGGTCGCAGCGGCGACCCTTTTTTGTTTTTATCCCCTTTTGGATGACTGAAAAATACCTTTTTCCAAGGCATCTTTCCTTTCCCCAAAACGGTATATGATTCATCTCTTCCGAGGTTTGAATCTCCGGTAAAGTTTCCAAGCCAACAGTGCACCGTCGAATGCTCCTGCTCCCACCTGCAGCAAACTCTGCAGTCGCTTGCTAGGACTCGCATTGCGTGACAGGATTTCAGGTTTTGTGAAAAGCGAGTTCCATAAAGTCTGAATCTTGGCATCATCGGCATCAATTTCCTTGCGTATCGCCTCTTTTTTGAGTCGGATATCGTTTAAGGAATTATATTTTGTGATTTCTGAATGATTTGTCATGTTGCGAAAAGGAGGTTATTTTTCCATTAAGAGGCTGGCCAGAAATCTGACCAATGGTCTCTCGATCCACTTATGGCGGAAAATTACAAATAATATTAATATAAATAGGTATACTGCAGCAACAATGCAGAATCCGAAAGTCAGACTACCTATTAAGTCTGCCAATGCAAAAGCAGCGCCAAAGGATAGGTAAATGAGGGTAAGCGTAAGTAAGCCCAGGAGTACCACCGTCATGGTGATGACTGTAAGCAGGCGTACCACCTTATCCACAATATCGAGCTTCAGAAATTCGCTCTGAAGCCCGATGTAATGTTTAAGCACCTCAATGAGCTGCCCGATAGTTTCTACATTTTTATCGTTAGAGAACATCATGATAGGTGATGATTAAACCTCAGGAGCTGCGTCCTTGATATCGTCAACCAGATCATCAACGTCCTTACGGCTCAACTTGATGTCGTGCTTCTTGCAGAAATCGTCTACTGCACCTGCAATCTTACTACGTGTATCCTCACCCTTCTCAGGAGCGAAAATCAAACCGAGTGCTGTACCAGCGATAGCACCGCCGAGGAAAGCACCAATGTAACCTAATGTTTTCATATGCTATAAATTTTAAACGTTAAACGATTATATTCTTGTCATTTTCATTTGACGATGCAAATATACTAAATTCTCTTTAAAAAACAAGTCTTTTAGCCTTAATTTTTCATTAAAAATGTTTTAATAGCCTTATTTAACAAACTTTAGGCGGCATATTCTTCGTTTTTCGGGTATTTTTTTGTATTTTCGCAGAGTAAAAAACGCATAATGCGAAATTTATATTGAATGAACAACAATAATAAACAATAAAACGAATAAGAATTATGAAGAAAATTACAGTATTAAGCATGGGAATGTGCGCAGTTTTGGCGCTCGCAAGTTGTGGTACATCTAAGGAAAGTGCATACAAGAAGGCATATGAGAAGGCTCAGCAGCAGGAACAGCAGGCAGCTCAGGCTCCTGTTGCTCAGGAACCAGTTGTAGCTCCTCTCGAGACTCAGGCTCCTTCTGATGAGCAGACTGAGGTTGATAATGCTACTGTTCGTTCTGAGGATGTTTCTCTCATCTCAGGTTCTGGCTTGTCAAGCTATAGCGTAGTAGTTGGTTCTTTCTCTCTCAAGGCTAACGCTGAGGGATTGGCTAGTACATTGAAGAGCGCTGGCTACGATGCTCAGATCGCCCTGAACACAGAGCGTAACATGTATCGCGTGGTAGCTTCTACATTTGCTGATAAGGCTGCTGCTGTCAAGAGCCGCAATCAGCTTCGCGCTGGTGAGTATCCTGATGCTTGGTTACTCCTTAAGAAGTAATCTGATATTATATAAGGATAAGATATCCGTAGATTAATGCGAATTTTATCTATAGATTACGGTAAAAAACGTACCGGACTGGCTGTGACCGACCCATTGCAGATTATTGCCAATGGGTTGGCCACAGTTTCTACACATGAACTTTTCACTTATATCGAAACTTATATTCAGAAAGAACAGGTGGAGCGCATTGTTATCGGAAAACCGATGCAACCTAACGGGCAGCCAAGTGAAAACCTGGCAAGAGTAGAAAACTTCTACAACCGTTGGCGAAAGGCTCATCCTGAAATTCCAATTGAATATTATGACGAGAGATTTACATCAGTTCTGGCACATAGAGCCATGATAGATGGAGGTGTAAAGAAGAAGGTGAGAAAAGAAAATAAAGGATTGGTAGACGAGATAAGTGCTACCATCATATTACAGGATTATTTGCAATCAAGAAGATAATGATTTTACCGATTTATATTTATGGTCAGCCAGTGCTGAGAAAAGTGGCTGAAGATATTACACCTGATTATCCAGATCTCAAGGTGTTGATTAATAATATGTATGAAACCCTTGATTCCAGCAACGGCATTGGACTGGCTGCACCCCAGATAGGCTTGCCTATCCGCCTCGTTGTTATCGACCTGGATGTGCTCAGCGAGGATTTCCCTGAGTATAAAGGATTCCGTCATGCTTTCATCAATGCCCATATCCTAGAGCTCGATGAGGAAAATACCGACTCTTCTGAAGAGGGATGTCTTTCTATTCCTGGTATCAATGAGAAGGTGGTTCGTCCTACACGCATCCATGTAAAGTATATGGATGAGGATTTTAATGAACATGATGAGTGGATAGGGGGATATCTGGCTCGCGTGATGCAGCATGAATTCGACCATTTGGAGGGTACAATGTTTGTTGACCGTGTGTCTCCTCTTCGCAAGAACATGATAGCAGGTAAGCTCAAGAGTATCATCAAGGGCAATTTCCGTGCTGCCTATCGTACTAAGATACGTCGATAGTTCTTCCGAAAATATAGTAAGCTTCATGGTAATCGTGACGATTGGGCTTACTATATTTTTTATTCTACATTCAATAGGTTTTATTTCAGAGAGTTACGAACAGATGAAGAAGATTCTCTTGGTTCTTTTTATGGTAATGGGCACCATGTCGACTTCTGCCCAATATCGTGTAGACCGACTTGTTACGGCCGGTCGGAGTGCATTGTATTATGAGGATTTCGTCCTTTCAATCAAGTATTTTAATCTGGCTATCGGTGCCAAGCCTTATCTGTATGAGCCTTGGTATTACCGCAGTGTGGCAAAATTTAATCTGGATGACTTTACGGGTGCCGAAAGTGATGCCACCGAGGCGTTGCATCTCAATCCCTATATCAATGATATTTATGACTTGAGAGCCATCTGTCGCATCAGACAAAACAGGTTTGATGATGCGATAGCTGACTATAATGAGGCTATCAGACTTGAACCGCGCAACCGAAATTACTGGTTCAACCGGGCTATCTGCCAGATGGAAAACAAAAAGTATGAGGCGGCGCAGCAGGAACTGGATACCATCGTGGAAAAATGGAAAGACTGGTCGAATGCTTATTCGCTCAAGGCTGAAGTGTATCTGCATCAGAAAGATACCGTGCAGGCTGAGAAATGGCTAGACAAGAGTCTGCAGCTCAATCCGTATGATGGGGATGCCTGGACTACGCGTGCCTATATGGCGCTGGCTAGAAAGGAATGGAAAACGGCTGATGAGGCGCTGACCAAGAGTCTGCATTTCAAACCTAACAATGTCAACAGTTACATTAACCGTGCTTTGGCGCGTATCAATCTGAATAACCTCAGAGGGGCGATGAGCGATTATGACAATGCCCTTGATCTGGATCCGAACAATTTCCTGGCTCATTATAATAGAGGACTGATGCGTGTACAGTTGGGTGATGATAACCGTGCTATCACCGATTTCGACTTCATTATCAAGATGGAACCCCAGAACTTCATGGCTATCTTCAACCGAGCTCTATTGCATGATAAGACCGGTAATCTGAGAGCTGCCATCAAGGATTATACTAAGGTTATCAACCAGTTCCCTAACTTCTGGACCGGTTTGTCTAACCGTGCCAGCTGTTACCGGCGCCTGGGCATGACAGCCAAGGCAGAGATGGATGAATTCCGTATCTTCAAGGCGCAGATGAACAAGCATATCGGAATCCAGCCGAGATGGAGCGCAAAGACCAAGAAGGAGATGCGTAAGCGCTCTGAGGTTGACCCGAATAAGTTTGCTTCGCTGGTAGTAGATGACGAACCGAAGTATGAACACAACTATAAGAGCGAGTATCGTGGTAAGGTTCAGAACCGTCAGGTAGAAACCGCCTTCCTGCCGATGTATCAGCTCTCTTATTTCCCAAACAATCAGAATGTAAATGGAGTTCAGGCTTATGACAAGGAGGTTGATGCGCTCAATCAGCATACCAAGGCAGACAAGGTTTATATCGTTTGCAGTAAGGAACAGCTCGATGAGAATGGTTCTATGAAGATATTCTCGATGATTGATAAACTTTCGGCAGAGTTGAGTGTGGCGAGCGATAATGAAACCAGAAAACGTCTCCTGATGCGCAGGGCCATCGCTCATAGTGTACTTCGTGATTTTGAGGCTGCCATCAGTGATTTCACCTATTATATCTCGCTCGATGACAAGAACTCTTTGGCTTACTGGCAGCGTGCTGTCTGCCAGGCTGAGATGGATGAATTTAACAAGGCTGAGGGCAAGGGTGTTCTGAACATCCATTCTGCCGAGGCTGATTTCAGTGATGCCATTCGCCAGAACAGCAACAATGCTTACATCTATTATAATAGAGGTAATCTTCATGCAGGCAGAAACGAACTTTCAAAAGCAATAGATGATTATACCATTGCCTTGAGAATTGATAACCGCCTTGCAGAGGCTTATTATAATAGAGGTATAGCACGAGCCAAGAGTGGCAATAAGCAGACTGCCATCCAGGATCTTTCAAAGGCAGGAGAACTTGGTTTGTATGATGCCTATTCTGTGATCAAGCGCTTGAATAAGTCGAAATAAAAAAATCCCGCAGATTTTCTCTGCGGGATTTTTTTTCTGTATTTCTGTATTCCGGTTTTATATTCTCGTTACCTGCTTAACGCCCTTCACGGCGCTCAGTTTCTTGATGAGTGCATCGGTCTTGCCAGCATCATCAATCATTACGGTAACATTGCCAGAGAAGAGACCATCCTTGGAAGAGATGTTGATGCCTCGCATGATGAGTTTGTCTTCCTTGGAAATGATGTTGGTGATGTTGCTCACGATACCGATATCGTCGTTTCCGATGATGCGGAGCGTGATGGCATACTTGGATGTTCCCTTGCCGCTCCATTTCGCCTTCACGATGCGGTAACCGAAACGGCGGCGCAGTTCCTTGGCGTTAGGACAATCCATGCGATGTACCTTGATACCCTTGCTGATGGTAACGAATCCGAAGATTGGGTCGCCGTAGATAGGGTGGCAGCAATGAGCCAGTTCGAAATCGATGCCCTTGAGGTGCTCATCGATAACCAGCACATCGTCGCTCTGTTTCATCAGTTCCTCGGTAGGATTCTCAAACTCAAAATTCTCTGCACTTTCTGCAGGCTTGTTGGTATTGGCGAGGTTCAGGTCGTGGTCGCGCTCCTCTATGTATCTCTCGATGATGCTGTTCACGTCGATTTTCTCTTCGGCTACATCCTTATAGAAGTCTGAGTTCTCCTTATATCCCATTTTCTTGATGATGCGCGCCATGATGCTCTCATCAATTTCCAGTTTCCTGTTCTTGAATCGGCGCTCCAGAAGTTCCTTGGCATAGAGACCGTCCTTCTTCTGGGTTTCCTTCAACGCTAGACGAATCTTGGCTTTAGCCTTGGATGTCTGCACGATGTTGAGCCATTCGCGGCGTGGCTTCTGGTTGCTCTGTGTGAGGATTTCTACCTGATCTCCCGAATGGAGTTCCTGTCGGAAGGTGACGGCTCTTCCGTTAATCTTTCCGCCCACACAGGTATTGCCGATGCGGGAGTGGATATAGTAGGCAAAGTCGAGTACCGTAGCTCCCTTCTGGAAGTTCAGCAGGTCGCCCTTTGGAGTGAACACGTATACTTCGTCTTCCTTCAGGTCGGTGGTAAACTGGTCCATCAGCTGCAGATCATCGTTGTTTTCGAGGGCAGCACGGATATTGGCAAGCCATTCGTCGATACCGCCTTCTCCCTGCTTAATACCCTTGTAGCGCCAGTGGGCAGCGAGTCCGTGCTCTGCAATATCGTCCATGCGCTCGGTTCTGATCTGTACCTCTACCCATTTGTTTTCAGGACCCAGTACAGTGGTATGCAGACTTTCATAACCGTTGCTCTTAGGCACGCTGAGCCAGTCGCGCATACGCTTTGGGTTTGGCTGATACATGTCGGTGATGAGGGCAAAGGCCTGCCAGCACTGCATATACTCTTTCTCTCTTGGTGCATCGAGGATAATACGGATGGCAAAGAGATCGTATACACCCTCAAAGGCGCACTTCTGCTTCTTCATCTTCTGCCAGATAGAGTGGATACTCTTGGTGCGGCCCTTCATGTGATATTTCAGACCGGCAGCATCGAGCTTTTCCTGGATTGGCTGGATGAAGCGGGCGATATAGGCATCGCGCGAAGCCTTGGTGGCGTTCAGTTTGTCCTTTATCATATAGTAGGCGTCGTGCTCGAGATACTTCAGACTAAGGTCTTCCAGTTCGCTCTTCAGTTTGTAGAGTCCCAGTTTGTGGGCGAGTGGGGCATAGAGGTAGCTTGCCTCTTCGCTTACTTCATGCTTTGCCTCTTTCTGTTCGGTATCGCGAATCTGTCGCATCACGTTCACGCGGTCGGCAATCATGATGAGGATGACGCGCATATCCTCAGAGAATGAGATAAGCAGATTTCTGAAGTTCTCGCTCTCTATGATAGGGTTGCGCTTATATAAATCGTGGATGCGAAGCAGACCACTGATAATGTGGGCTACGCTATCTCCGTATTTCTTCTGTATCTCTTCGATGGTCTGATAGCCATCGATGACGCTGGTCTGCATCAGGATGGCGATGATGCCATCTCGTTTCAGACCGATTTCGTTTACTGCGATTTCTGCGGTTTGCAGGGCAGCAAGTATTGGATTCATTCCGAAGACATTGCGCTTAATCTGATGGTTGATGAAGGCATGCTGTATGTCTTCACGCAGATGCTGCTCATCGCCTGGCTTGAATGTATCGCCCACGGCGGTTCTCAGGCGCTCTAGTATCTGGAGTGTCTGTTCCTTTTCTTCGGATGTGAATTTAAAAGGTGTTTCGTTCATTGTCGTTCCCTCCTGCTGATGATATATTTATTGAGTCATTATAGCTCATCTATCCATTTCTGACCAGATTTGGTGTTGAGCCAGATGGCAAAGCTGCTGCTAATAATTAGCCCCAGCGAAAAAATAAACATTAATCCATCCATAATAATATTATTTATCGTTATACTTCATAATTCTATTAGCGCAATATGCAATGATAATTGCAGATAGCGTTCCAATGAACAAACAAAGTAAATTGTATATGTTCAATTCTTGGTTTGTTACTAATGGCGATAAACCGCCAATTCCTACACCACTTAAAAATAATGTAGATACCCCATAGAGGTAATGTGATAGCCCCGACCTTCTGTCGTGCTCTTTTGATAATTTACTAACCATGTTGCAATATTCTATTTTAAATTTGACAAACAATGGCGATTCGGCGTTAAAAAACGCCTACTTCGTTAAATTTTCAATGCAAAGGTACAAAAAAAAGCGGAAATATTTCTGATTATCAGAAAAAACTATTATCTTTGTAGCACATATAGTGTAAATTTAACATAAATATGGTATTATGAATCAGCAAGATCTAAACCAAATCTCTGCGCGCGGTATCTCCGAGCAGCAGATTGAACACCAGTTGGAACAAATCAAGAATGGTTTCCCATTCCTCAAACTCGAGGGTGCGGCTGCCATCGGTAAGGGTATCATGGCTCCTACAGCTCAGGAAGTAGAGGACTACGAGAAGGCGTGGAACGACTACAAGGCTGAGGGGCACAAGATTGTGAAGTTCGTACCTGCTTCAGGTGCGGCAAGCCGCATGTTCAAGAACATGTTTGCATTCCTCGATGCTCCATACGATGTTCCTACTACTGACTTCGAAAAACAATTCTTCGAGAATATTAAGAAGTTTGCTTTCCGCAAGGCACTCTGCGATAAGTGCCATGTAAACAACGAGAAGGGCATTATGTGCCTTATCAAGAAGGGTGATTACAAGGCTGTTGTGGCTAATCTCCTCAAGCCAGAGGGATTGAACTACGGACAGTTGCCTAAGGGATTGCTCCAGTTCCACGAGTATGAGGACGAGGTTCGCACCCCAATGGAGGAGCACCTGGTTGAGGCTGCGCTCTATGCTAGCAGCAACGGCGAGGCAAACGTTCATTTCACCGTTTCTCACGACCACCTGGAACTCTTCAAGCAGATGGTAGCCGAGAAGGCAGATAAGTATGCACAGCACTACGGCATCAAGTACAACATCTCATTCTCAGAGCAGAAGCCTAGCACCGATACCATCGCTGCCAATCCAGACAATACTCCTTTCCGCAATGAGGATGGCTCTTTGCTGTTCCGTCCGGGCGGTCATGGTGCACTCATCGAGAACCTCAACGAGATTGATGCTGATGTGGTATTCATCAAGAATATTGACAATGTGGTTCCTGATCGCCTGAAGGCTGAGACTGTTACCTGGAAGCAGGTGATTGCAGGTGTATTGGTTACTTTGCAGAAGCAGGCTTTCGATTATCTGAAGGTTTTGGATTCTGGTCAGTACAACCATGAGAAGCTGGAGGAGATTATCCGCTTCGTTCAGCGCGACCTCTGCTGTCGTAAGGCTGATATCAAGGAGCTGGAGGATGCCGAACTGGTTATCTATCTGCGTAAGAAGTTGAACCGTCCTATGCGTGTCTGCGGTGTCGTTAAGAACGTGGGCGAGCCTGGTGGTGGTCCATTCCTTACCTATAATCAGGATGGCACGGTAAGCCTTCAGATTTTGGAGAGCTCTCAGATTGACAAGAATAACGAGGAGTATATGAAGATGTTCACCGAGGGTACTCACTTCAACCCGGTAGATCTCGTCTGCGCGACCAAGGATTACCAGGGCAATGCCTTCGATCTTCCTAAGTTCGTTGATCCATCTACCGGTTTCATCTCCAGCAAGAGTAAGAATGGTAAGGATTTGAAGGCACTCGAGTTGCCAGGTCTCTGGAATGGTGCGATGAGTGACTGGAATACAGTATTTGTAGAGGTTCCTCTCGGTACATTCAACCCAGTGAAGACCGTGAACGATCTGCTCCGCGACCAGCATCAGGCTGTAGAGGGTGGTATCAAGCACGAGCATCATCACGAACACGGAGAGGGCGGCTGCTGTGGTAAGCACTAATATCCGATTCCGTATATCTCGATGGTAAGATATAAACACAATAAAGGCTCAGCTCCCGATTTTATTCGAGGATTGAGCCTTTATCATTGAGCTAATAATGTGTCTGCTAAAAATTATAAGATGTTCTGAATCAAATAAAAATAGCCTCTTGTTTCAAGTCTGCTAAAGGAAAAACTATCGGTTACAAAGGATAGGAATCCTTAGCAGGAAGTTCTTAGTTGTACCAAATTTCTCCGCCTAATACTGTTGGATACTCTTCAGCTGTTGCTCTTTCTACAGGAGCCGCAATTTCTACGAACTCACCATACTCCTTTACCTTGTTAATGTTCATAATTTGTTGGTTTTGTTGATTTATTAATTTATATTACGGATTGGTATCTAATAAGGATACTGATCTTTTACTTTTTTTCTACGCTGCAAAGTTACACAAAAAATGATATGCAAAAAGTTTTTTGGCAAAAAAACTGTCAATATTTAACCTTCGTTAAATGTTTTCTGCATATTTCCTGTAATACTATTCGGTTTTGTAGGGTAATTTTCTTTGTTTCGCTAAATGACTCATAATGAGCAAGTAAATGACAGTTTGCCAATCTGTAGTTTAATCGTATACACTATCGGGAGACTGTCATTTACTTCATTATATGGATGAAGATTTCACCTTATACTATATAGAGATTTCGCCCGCCAGGGATTCGGTCAGTTTTTCTCTTACCTTTTTGTTATCTGCATATCTTCCCTGCAGATACATCATCTTGGTGACCATAGCCTCTACCGTAGAATCGTATCCGCTTATCACATGAGCTGCTTTCAACTGGAAGCCGGCTCCGTAGCGTTCCATCTCTACACTGCCCGTAAGACATTGGCTGATATTCACGATGTTTACTCCGCGATGGGCAGCCTGATCCAGAAGACGCATGATCCATGGCGTGTGAGGAGCATTGCCTGAACCGAAAGTACGCATCACGATGCCGCGGAGGTCTGGTGATTCCATCACGTGGCGCACAATGTTATCCTGGATACCCGGGAAGAGACTGAACACGATGACGTTCGGATCGAGCTTCAGGTGTGGAACCATTGGCTTTCTGTAATCCGGCGTAAGAATGTGATGGTCGTGATATTGGAAATTGATTCCTACATCGCAGAGGTGAGGGTAGTTGAATGATTCGAAAGCATGAAATCCCTCGGCATTGATCTTGATGGCACGGTTACCGCGAATCAGCTTGCCGTTGAAAAAGATGCATACCTCGGGCACCATAGGGCGTCCTTCAGCATTCTTGGCAGAAGCAATCTCTATGGCTGTCATCAGATTCTCCTTGCCGTCGGTTCGCAATTCACCGATAGGCAGCTGGCTACCTGTCAATATTACAGGCTTGGTCAGATTCTCAAGCATGAAAGATAGGGCAGACGAAGTGTAAGCCATAGTATCAGTGCCATGAAGGATTACGAATCCGTCATAGTTGTTGTAGTTGTTGGATATCATGCTTACGATTTCTGCCCAGCGCATTGGATCCATGTCGCTGGAATCGATAGGTGGGTCGAATTTTCGCACATCGATTTCTGCCTGAATGAGCTTGAATTCGGGCATGGAAGAAACGAGGTGATTGAAATCAAGAGGTTCCAGTACACCTGTCATCGGGTCCTTTCCCATACCGATGGTACCACCGGTATAGATGATGAGAATCTTTGGTTTTGCCATTTTCTATGTTTCTTTACATTTTGTCACGTTATCGGATGCAAAGATAATGAAAATATTTGTTTCTCCAAAACTTATTGGCTAAAAATGTATCTGAATTTTACAAAGTGTTACGAAATATTGGTAGAAAAGCAGATGAAAACTTCAATATCTCAGCATTTTCGGTCTTAAAAGCCCTTAATATAAAGAGGTGTTAGCAAAGTTTAGCAAAATAAATGCATTTTTATTCGCTTGTTACAAAAAGAAATCGTACTTTTGCAGACGATTTAATAAAAATACTAAGTTGTTATGGTAAAAATCACATTCCCAGACGGATCTGTTCGTGAGTATGAACAGGGCGTAACTGGCTTACAAATCGCCGAGAGCATCTCACCGGCTCTCGCTCGCAACGTTGTATCTTGCGGTGTTAATGGTGAGACAGTAGAGTTGAACCGTCCTATCGATGAGGATGCAAATGTAGAACTCTACAAGTTTGAGGATGAGCAGGGTAAGCACACATTCTGGCATACATCTGCCCACTTGTTGGCTGAGGCTCTTCAGGAGCTTTACCCAGGCATCCAGTTCGGTTTCGGTCCAGCCGTAGAGAGTGGTTTCTTCTACGACGTGATGCCAGCCGAGGGTCAGGTGATCTCAGAGAATGATTTCGCCAAGATTGAGGCTAAGATGATGGAACTTGCCAAAAAGAACGAACCTGTGGTTCGCAAGGAGGTGGCTAAGGCTGATGCTCTCGCTGAGTTCAAGGCTGACGGTCAGACTTACAAGTGCGAGCATATTGAGCAGGACTTGGAGGATGGTACCATCACCACATATACCCAGGGCAATTTCACCGACCTCTGTCGTGGTCCTCACTTGATGAACACTGGCCTTATCAAGGCTGTGAAGATTACAAGTGTGGCTGGTGCATTCTGGCGCGGTGATGCCAAGCGCGAGCAGATGACCCGTATCTACGGTATCAGCTTCCCTAAGAAGAAGATGCTCGATGAGTACTTGGTAATTCTCGAAGAGGCTAAGAAGCGTGACCACCGTAAGATCGGTAAGGAGATGGAACTCTTCATGTTCTCAGAGCGTGTAGGTAAGGGTCTCCCTATCTGGTTGCCAAAGGGTACACAGCTCCGCCTGCGTCTGCAGGAGTTGCTTCGTTCTCTCCTGAAGCCTTACAACTATCAGGAGGTTATCTGCCCAGGTATCGGTGGCAAGAGTCTCTATGTAACATCTGGTCACTATGCTCACTATGGCAAGGATGCATTCCAGCCTATCCAGACTCCTGAGGAGGATGAGGAGTATATGCTCAAGCCAATGAACTGTCCTCACCACTGCGAGGTCTACGCTCGCAAGCCTCGTTCTTACAAGGATCTTCCTTTGCGTATTGCTGAGTTCGGTACCGTATTCCGCTATGAGAAGAGCGGTGAGCTCCACGGTTTGACTCGTGTTCGTACATTTACACAGGATGATGCCCACATTTTCGTTCGTCCAGAGCAGGTAAAGGCTGAGTTCGAGAATGTAATCGACGTAATCCTGAAAGTATTCAAGATCTTCGGTTTTGAGAACTACGAGGCACAGATTTCTCTCCGCGATCCTAAGGATACAGAGAAGTATATCGGTTCTGATGAGATTTGGGAAGAGAGCGAGAACGCTATCCGCGAGGCTTGCAAGGAGAAGGGCCTTGAGACACGCGAGGAGGTTGGCGAGGCTGCCTTCTATGGTCCTAAGCTCGACTTCATGGTAAAGGATGCCATCGGTCGTCGTTGGCAGTTGGGTACCATCCAGGTGGACTACAACTTGCCAGAGCGTTTCAAGTTGGAGTATACAGCCGAGGATAACTCAAAGAAGACTCCTGTGATGATTCACCGTGCACCATTCGGTTCACTGGAGCGATTCACAGCCGTTCTCATCGAGCATACCGCCGGTCACTTCCCATTGTGGTTGACTCCAGACCAGGTTGCAATTCTTCCTATCTCTGAGAAGTTTAACGATTATGCTCAGAAGGTACGTCAGTATCTTGACAAGCAGGGTGTACGTGCTTTGGTTGATGACCGTAATGAGAAGATTGGCCGCAAGATTCGCGACAACGAGTTGAAGCGTGTTCCTTACATGGTCATCGTTGGTGAGAAGGAGAGTGCCGAGGGCTTGGTATCTATGCGTAAGCAGGGTGGTGGCGAACAGGCTACCATGAGCATGGAAGAGTTCGCTCAGCGCATCAATGCCGAGGTTGCAGAGCAGCTGAAGGCAGCTGAGGAGTAATCCCGCAGATTGATATTTTCTAATCTCCCGCAGATTTCACAGATTTACACAGATTTTTTCTGTTGAGGGCTCTGTCCCACAGATTTTTTGTGTTGAGGGTTTAGTCCCACAGATTTCACAGATTTACACAGATTTTTGTGTGTTCTGTTGAATATCTGTAACAACTGTGACGTCTGTGGGAGTTTTTTTTTGTTAAGGAGGATTTTAAAATCGTTTGGTTATGACAGAAAATGAGATATCTTATAAGATCATTGGAGCTATTTATAAGGTTTATAATGAATTGGGACCAGGTTTACTTGAGTCGGTTTATGAAGCAGCTCTGTGCTATCAGTTGCGCAAAGATGGACTTAGGGTAGAGAATCAGGTAAAGTTGGATGTCATGTATGATGGTAAGGTTTTGCCTGTAGATTTCCGTCTGGATATTCTTGTAGAAGATAAAGTCATAGTCGAACTGAAGTCTGTGACAGAAATGAAAGATGTCTTTCATAAGCAATTGCTTACGTATTTGCGTGTGGCGAAGAAGCATCTTGGAATATTGGTCAATTTTTCCACCACAGATATACGAAAATCAATCTTCCGTAAAGTCAATGGATATACTCCCATGGATTGAAAGCTTTTCTTAGTCCCCACTGATTTATTGTTTTCTTAAGTCCCACAGATTTCACAGATTTTTACAGATTTAGTTTCTTTATCATAAAGATCTGTGTTAATCTGTGAAATCTGTGGGACTAAAATATATCAATTTGCGGGATTAAATATATCAATTTGCGGGATTAAATATATCAATCTGTGGGGGTAAAACATTAAATCCATTAGAAAAACAAAGAATCTGCGGGCAAAAATGAAAATAACCCACTGAAAATTTGGTGGTTTCACAAAATAATCGTAACTTTGCAGCCGTTTAATCAAAAAGACAAAAAAGAATATATCGAATAGTTAATGAAAAATGACAAAATGAAAAATCAGTACCGCGTAAACGAACAGATTCGTGCACGCGACGTGAGAGTAGTGAGTGATGGTGGAGCAGAAGTGATGCCAGCACGTAAGGCGTTGGAGTTGGCTCGTCAGCAAGAGCTTGACTTAGTCGAGATATCTCCTAATGCGCAACCACCAGTTTGCCGTATAGTTGACTATTCTAAATTCCTTTACCAGCAGAAAAAGCATGCAAAGGAAATGAAGCAGAAGCAGGTAAAGGTGGAGACCAAGGAAATCCGTTTCGGACCTCAGACCGATGAGCACGACTATCAGTTCAAGCTCAAGCACGCTATGGAGTTCCTCAACGAGGGTAACAAGGTTCGTGCATACGTTTTCTTCCGTGGTCGCTCTATTCTCTTCAAGGAGCAGGGTGAGGTTCTTCTTCTCCGTTTCGCCAATGATTTGGAAGAGTACGGAAAGGTGGAGCAGATGCCAAAGCTTGAAGGTAAGAAGATGTTCCTCTACATGAGTCCTAAGAAGGCTGGTACTGCAAAGAAGAGCCAGCAGAAGATGGACCGTGAGAAGCGAGAGGCTGAAGCTAAGGCTGCTGCAGATGCTGAGCGCGCTGCTAATGCTGAGAAGAATGGCTTGCTCGCCAATGCTAAAGGCGGCGATGCTCTGAAGAAACTTGCAGAAGGAACAGAGGATTAAGAAAAAAAAGATGCGTAACGCCCTGGTATATGCGTTGCCATCGCTATAATAAATAACAATTTAAAATTAAAAGTAAAAATGCCAAAAGTAAAGACTAATTCCGGCGCAAAGAAGAGATTCCGTTTCACCGGTACAGGTAAGATTAAGCGTCATCACGCTTTTCACAGTCACATCTTGACTAAGAAGACAAAGAAGCAGAAGAGAAATCTCCTTGGTGAGACTCTCGTAGACCGTTCAAACTTGAAGCAGGTTCGCGACTTGCTCTGCCTCCGTTAATTATTAACTTTTTAGTCGAACTTTTAAAGAAAAAAAATTATGCCAAGATCAGTAAATCACGTTGCATCAAAAGCAAAAAGAACAAGAATCTTGAAGCTCACTAAGGGTTACTATGGAGCTCGCAAGAATGTATGGACAGTAGCTAAGAACACTTGGGAGAAGGGTCTTACCTACGCTTATCGCGATCGTCGTAACAAGAAGCGCACATTCCGCGCATTGTGGATCCAGCGTATCAACGCTGCTGCTCGCCTCGATGGTATGAGCTACAGCCAGTTGATGGGTGCTCTTCACAAGGCTGGTATCGAGATCAACCGTAAGGTTCTCGCTGACCTCGCTGTAAACAACCCTGAGGCTTTCAAGGCTATCGTTGCAAAGGTGAAGTAAATCCGACGCTAGGCTCTTTTCTTCCGTGATTTTTCTCGTAAGAAAGTGTTTAGCCTCTAGATTAAAGAAAACTGAAGATTGCATTGGTTGGAAGTATTTTCGCTGATGCAATCTTTTTTTGTGCCATAAAAATCCAGACGTTCTCGCTTGTAAGAACGTCTAAAACGCGACCATATTAGACTTGAATAGGCAAGATAATACGACTGAGCAAGCGAAATGAGACTACTGAGCAGGCTAAACGAGATTACTGTGTAAGCGCATTAAGCCGTTTGGCTAGGTTCAAAGATATAGAATATGAGGTGAAAGGAGATTGGTTCTAAGGTATTAGAAGCCTGCTTCTAGAAGATTCCCACTAGGCTCGGCAGAGCTGCCGAGCCTAGTGACAACATCTTTAGTTGTACGACTATACATCCTTTAGTTGTACGACAATAAGCCGATTAATAAAATAAGGGTGTGTCATGTTCCATTATTATGGACTTATGACACACCCTCAGCTTGATGATTTATAGTTCTTTCTCTTTACTTGATCAACTCAATACCTGCCTCAAACTTGGTGGTCTTTTCCATGATGGCAGGAAGCTGATTGACAACTGTCAAAATCATGAATCGTGCCAAATCTTCCTTGTCCATACCTGTAGGAGGAATCTTGTTAACCTGAGCATAAAGCATTGCGATGATAGGAGCTACGAAATCCTTGTCAACATAGAAATATACCTTGTTGGTTGCTGGATAAGATACGTGTACAGGAATACCGGTCTTAAACATGTTAGTAATCATTGCCTTCTCCTGAGCATCGTTGATGTCTTCTGTAATCTTGGTTGTATTCAGGAATAAGGTAATCATATTCTCGTTAACTACCTGGTATGAAGCGTAATCGTTAGCAAGCTTCCAGTCCTTGTCATCAGACTCTTCCTTATAAGTTGCAGAAATCTGTCCCTTCTCATTGAAGGTTACATCCTGCAAAACGCTTCTGAGTTGGGTGTTGAGTAACATTGGAGCCATTTTGATGGCATCCTTTACAGGATATGGGTCATCTATAAAGCCTGGGATAGTAATGGTTGCATCATCAGAACCTTCCCAGTTTAATACAACTGAACCTGTAGGATTGCCATTTGCATCAGAACCTACTTCCTGTACCTTCCAGGTTCCTTCAATCTTCTCGTTGCGCACGAAGTTGTCTTTTTCATTGTCATCATCATCGCTGCTACAAGCAGTGAAGAAGCCAAGGGTGCAGACCATGGCCATTAAATAAATAAACTTTTTCATTTTTCTTTTTTGTGTATTAATAAAAAATTATTGTATTGTTTCTATTTATTTATAGAATAATGTACGCGTACATTATATTATATATTACTTCAGCTGATACGTGATACCTACGCTGCCGTAGATAGGATACATCGTCTGCTCGATGGTCTCGAAATCTTTCTTGAAGATGCCGTTCAGACCCCAGCTCAGGTCGGCGCAGAGGCCCCAACGGTTGTTCAAGCGCCAGTCTATTCCGAAATCTACGCCCACCTGCCAGTTGCGCATGTCATCGCTGAAATCGTAATCACCACGCTCGCCTTCATCATGACCCAACTTTACCTTTTGTCCGGTAGGATCGCCCTTAGGATGACCTTCCTCCTGGCGGCGCAAGTAACCATCGTATGCCCAGCCTTCAAACTTCTTTGATGTTACATAGCTAACATACGGACCCAACTTGAAACGGAGGTTGTCGCAAATGTCGTATGTTGCCTGCAATGGTACTGTGATAAGACTCATGTCTACCTTCGTAACCACGTTGCCTGTAAATATACCTTTCAGTTCTTCTCCGCCACGTACTATTCTCATATAATAGTTTTTTACGCCTGCATCAATCTTCATGCCCTTGTTTTCGAAGTGAAGTCCTCCGACGAATCCCCATTTGCCTGAAAGTGGGTGATAAGCATCGATACCCAGACTGAAGTTAGGTTGCAGGGTATAGCTGTGTAGTGTACGGATGGTGGCTGGAAGACCGATAGGGGCTGTGCCTCCGATATTATACGCCACGCGAGCCTGATACTGGTAGCCGTGAAGATATTTGTTCCACGAGGTACGCTTGCTTTCTTCTACCTGCTTGTGCTCCTCAGTCTTCTGATTCTCATTTTCTTCTGCCCATGTAGCAGTGCCCCATGTCAGCAGGAGAGCTAATATTGTTATCTTCTTCATTATATAGTTTCCTCCTTAGCTTATTCGCAAATCAACTTGAAACTGTCTATCCAAAGGGTACTGCCTACGGCACCCAGGAAGTTAGCTCCATCTGAACTGGATGAACTGACAATAGTGAGACTGTAGCCACCATTCTTCAACTTGATTGGGTCTATGGCTTTCTTATACTTGAAATCTACGCTGAAGTGATGCCATTCCTTTGTGTTTCCAATAGCAACTTTTCCGTTGTCATCATGGGTTTCACCTACCAGGGCAAGTGCTACTATCTGTTTGCTGGTCTGTACATTATCTCCGTAGAGCAATACGGCATTTCCTTTTTCATCGATGTTCTCATAGAGTACAGCATAAATGGTTCCGTAGTCATGGCGGTCAAGTTCTTGCATATTCTTGTCGGTGAATTTTTCGCCAGCCTGATACTTATACCAGCCTTCCAACTTTACCGGTTTGGCACTAAAACTGAATGGGCGACCGAACTTTGTTGCCTTCATAGCATCGTTCAGTGCATCGGTGGCATCAAACTGTCCGATGAAAAGGTTGCCGGCAGCGATAGGCTTGTGTACTATGTCTGCGAGCTTGCTGGTGCGCTTAGTAGTGAGCTTCACGCCTTTGCCCTTATAGCCGTCTTTTATCATCACGGTAGGATATTCCTCGGGTTTAGCAGAAGAATTGCTAATTTTGTATCCTGAGTTTCCGGTTGCCCAGATGCCGAGAATATCTCCATTCCAATTTTCCTGCCAGTTGTAGTATCCCTTGCTGAGGTATGCGTCTTCAAATTCGAATTCTTTCTCGTTTAGTATAGTAGTCTGTCCCTTCTTGATGCTTACCTGATAGGTGCGACTCCATTGCTTGTTTTCCGATGTAACCACGTATGTAACTGGACCTTTGGAGAAATCGTGTACGCTTCCGCTTTCCGGCTGGATTGTGGCTCCTTGAGAAAGTCGAAACATAGGCGCCTGCTTTTTGAGGTTTGCGAATTGCGTCATCGTGAACTCGATTTTTGTCGTATCACTCTGCACATTGACCAATGTATCAGATGGATTAGTAAATAAAATCTTGTTGTCTGCATGTATGTATGCCTGCTCGATGTCGCATTCGGCATTGAGTGGTTCTTCCTTAAAGCAGGAGGAGAGGGTAGTGATACAACTCATTGATAGAGCAGCTACTATAAATCTTGACTGTTTCATATCTTAAACTTTCTTTTCCTTTTGTAATCTGGAGAATCGCTTCTCTTTCTTTTCAGATAATTCTCGAGAGAATGATTTCTCTAGCTCATATAAATTATTGCTTTATCGGTTGCAAAGATAAACAGAAAACTCGAAACCGCCAAAGGTTTTTATGATTTTCGACATGTTTTGATAGAAAAATACCATGAATTAGTGGTTTTAGGACATGAATTAGTCGAGATGAGTTTACCGAAGATGGCAGATAGTGTCCGATAGTTTATTTTTTTTAAATACACATAATAAAAAAGGGGACTGAAATCTCATTACTGAAATTTCAGTCCCCTGAATGTTATTTAGCTAATGAATAGCAAATGCCTGATCTGTTTAAGATTAAGCCTTGCCCTCCATCTGAGCCTTCAACTTAGCGAGTGCATCGATATCACCGAGTGATGTGCTAGCAGCAACGTTGTTGATCATAGCTGTCTCGTTGTTGCTCTTGCGACCGCCGTTTGCACGCTTGTGAGCTGGTTTAGCAACTGGCTCGTTACCCTCCTCGAATGTACGAGAGTGAGAGAGGATGATGCGTTTTGTCTCCTTAACGAACTCGATAACCTTGAAGTCGAGAGTTTCGCCCTTCTTAGCCACTGTGCCGTCCTCCTTAGTGAGGTGCTTAGGAGTAGCGAAACCTTCACCACCCTCAGCGAGAGCTACAACAGCACCCTTGTCCATCAACTCAGTGATAGTACCCTGGTGAACAGAACCTGGAGTGTAGATTGCCTCATACTCATCCCATGGGTTCTTCTCCAACTGCTTGTGGCCGAGGCTCAAGCGACGGTTCTCCTTATCGATTTCGAGAACTACTACGTCGATAGAAGCGCCTACAGAAGTGAACTCAGATGGGTGCTTAACCTTCTTAGTCCAAGAGAGGTCAGAGATGTGGATCAAACCATCAACACCTTCCTCAAGCTCTACGAAGATACCGAAGTTAGTGAAGTTGCGAACCTTAGCTGTGTGCTTGCTACCAACAGGATACTTAGTCTCGATAGCCTCCCATGGATCTTCCTTGAGCTGCTTGATACCAAGGCTCATCTTGCGCTCAGCGCGGTCGAGAGTCAGGATAACTGCCTCTACCTCGTCACCTACCTTCATGAAGTCCTGAGCAGAACGCAAGTGCTGGCTCCAAGACATCTCAGATACGTGGATCAAGCCCTCTACACCTGGAGCAATCTCAACGAATGCACCATAGTCAGCCATAACCACTACCTTACCCTTCACGTGATCACCTACCTTGAGGTTCTCGTCGAGGGCATCCCATGGATGTGGAGTGAGCTGCTTCAAACCGAGAGCGATACGCTTCTTCTCCTCATCGAAGTCGAGGATAACAACGTTGATCTTCTGGTCGAGAGATACAACCTCGTGTGGATCGCTTACGCGGCCCCAAGAGAGGTCTGTGATGTGGATCAAACCGTCAACACCGCCGAGGTCAACGAATACACCGTAAGTAGTGATGTTCTTAACGGTACCCTCGAGGATCTGACCCTTCTCGAGCTTGCCGATGATCTCCTTACGCTGCTGCTCGAGCTCCTGCTCGATGAGAGCCTTGTGAGATACAACGACATTGCGGAACTCCTGGTTGATCTTTACAACCTTGAACTCCATTGTCTTGCCTACGAATACGTCGTAGTCGCGTATAGGGTGAACGTCGATCTGGCTTCCTGGCAAGAAAGCTTCGATACCGAAAACGTCAACGATCATACCGCCCTTAGTGCGGCACTTGATGTAACCCTGGATAACTTCCTCGTTCTCGAGAGCTGCATTCACACGCTCCCAAGACTTGCTGAGGCGAGCCTTCTTGTGAGAGAGTACCAGCTGGCCCTTTACGTCCTCCTGGTTCTCTACATAAACCTCAACCTTGTCGCCTACCTTGAGGTCTGGGTTGTAACGGAATTCAGAAGCTGGGATAATACCATCGCTCTTGTAACCGATGTTTACGATAACCTCTTTCTTGTCTACAGAGATTACTGTTCCCTCTACAACCTGGTGTTCTGTTACCTTGTTAAGAGTTTCGTCATAGGCCTTCTCGAGGTCTGTTTTGCTGACGTTTGCGCTTGTGCCATTCTCAAACTCATCCCAATTGAAGTCGTCCAATGGCTTTACGTTCTTTAAATCTGACATAAAAAATAATTAAAAAATTAAAATTAATAAAGTTTGACTTTATGTGAATTGTATAAATCGGGCGCAAAATTACTCATTTTCTTTGAGTTACAGGCATTTACTCTTGATTTTCTTCTTTTTGTTAGTAATATTTAACTAAAATCACTATTTTTGGTGGGCTCCTTCGGGGGAAATACATATAATATATATAAACATAACCTTTTAATATTCTGATAACTTCCTCCTCGATATTTCTTCCTGTGATGTTTTTCTCTGTAATCCGTGTTTTCATCTGATTCTATGATGAAATGAAGAGGAAAGATAAATAATAGCGAAAGAAAAAAACGGACGAAATTTTCATTTGTATGAAAATGAGTTAAATTCATTAAAAAAAGATACCGAAATGTTGGCGATAACAAAATAATTGTTACCTTTGCGCTCAAAATGTAATGAATATAATAAAATTAATGATATGACACTAGTCATCCTTGCCATACTGATATTGGCATATATTCTCATTGCAACCGAGAATATTACCAAGGTGAACCGTGCTGCCGTAGCCATTTTTGCTGGAACGGTAGGATGGGTTCTCTATATCTGTTTCGGTATGGACTTCGTGACCAGTGAACACTCTTCAGATTATTCACGCTATCTGAATCTCGGAATGTGGAACGAGATAGAATCCACCAGTACAACGGTGAAGTATTTTATTGCCCGTAACATCTTCCTTCCTTATGTGGGTAGAGCAGCAGAAATCGTACTATTCCTGCTTGCTACTATGACGATAGTTGAAATTCTCAATAACAATGGTTGCTTCGATTTTATACGCCAGTTGTTACGTACCCGAAGCGCCAAAAAAATGCTATGGATTCTCGCTGCCGTAACCTTTGTTATCTCGGCAAATCTCGATAATCTTACTACAACAGTGATGATGCTTACGATGATGCATGGAGTAATTCCAAACCGTCGTCAGCGCATGGTGTATGGAGGTGCCATTCTTCTTTCTGCCAACTGTGGCGGAGCTCTTACCGTTATCGGAAATCCGGAAGGACTGGTGATGTGGAATATGGGTGCTGTAACGGCTACTCATTATTTCCTGTCGCTTCTGCTGCCATGTCTTGCAGCTTGGCTCATTCCGTTGTTGATGATGCAGCGCATGCTGCCTGAAAGAGTAGAGACAGAATGGATTGCTATGCCATACCGCGGGGATGATACCCGTCTCAATGTATGGCAGCGCTTGCTGATGCTCTTTGTGGGCATCGGTGGATTGTGGTTTATCCCTACCTTCCATAATATTACGAAATTAAGTCCTTTCCTCGGTGCGCTCTGCGTATTGGGCGTACTTTGGATTGTGAACGAGATATTCAACCGTAAACTCATGAATATGGATGCGATGGCTGACCGTCGTACTCCTAGAGTGTTCCAATACGGAGTCGTCCAGATGATTCTCTTCGTGATGGGTATCATGCTTGCCATCGGAGTGGTGAAGGAGACCGGCGCTTTTGACGATTTTGCTACTCTTCTCAACTCTGTCGGTATGGATGATAAGCGTCCTGGCGTGCTGTTGCATGGCGTCTTGGCTGGTATCATCAGTACTGTACTTGACAACTTTGCTACAGCCATGAACTTTTTCTCCCTTCATGATCTGGCAAATGTGAATGATCCTTCATTCAGCATGCTTGCTGATTATCATACCAATGGTATCTACTGGCAGATGATTGCATATTGCGTAATGGCTGGTGGTAACGTTCTTGGTATCGGTACAATCAGCGGTCTTGCCCTGATGAAGATGGAACGTATGCACATGGGATGGTATTTCCGCAATATTGGCTGGAAAGCTTTGATGGGTGGCGTCATCGGACTTGCTATCCTTTGGCTCTCTCATATCCTGGTGGCTGGTGCTGCAAACCTAATTCTTTAAATCGATAAACCCAAACAAAGCAAGGGGTATACCCTTGGATACCTACTGTATATGTAGGGGTAATGGATGAAAAACATCATCCTGAGAGGATAATAAACTAACATTAAAAAAATATATATAATATAATAAGGTATAGTTATGGCAAAGATTAAGACTATTGGAATTTTAACATCTGGAGGAGATGCTCCAGGTATGAATGCTGCTATCCGTGCGGTTACCCGTTCGGCTATCTACAACGGTTTCACTGTGAAAGGTATCTATCGTGGTTACGATGGTCTCATCAATGATGAAATTAAAACCTTTTCTACAGAGAATGTAAGCGGTATCATCGGCACAGGTGGTACGATGCTGAAGACAGCCCGTTCTAAGGAATTCATGACCGAAGAAGGTCGTCAGAAGGCATTTGAAACGATTCAGAAAGAGGAAATAGATGCGCTTGTCGTGATTGGCGGTAACGGTTCGCTGACAGGTGCGATGAATTTCGCACGTGAGTTTGATGTATGCTGCATCGGATTGCCAGGAACAATTGATAATGACCTTTATGGTACAGACAATACAATCGGTTATGATACTACGATGAATACCATCGTAGAATGTGTAGACCGCATCCGTGATACTGCGCAGAGCCACGAGCGTATCTTCTTTATCGAGGTGATGGGCCGTGATGCCGGTTTCCTGGCGCAGAATTCAGCTATCGCCAGTGGAGCAGAGGCAGCTATCATTCCAGAAGATTCTACCGACGTAGACCAGTTGGCTCAATTCATGGAGCGTGGTATCCGTAAGTCTAAGAAAAGTTGTATCGTCATCGTGTCAGAGAGTCCTAAGTGCGGTGCTCTTTATTATGCCGACCGTGTGCGCAAGGAGTTCCCTGAGTTTGATGTACGTGTATCTATCCTGGGTCACTTGCAGCGTGGCGGCCGTCCGTCAGCCCGTGATCGTATTCTTGCGAGCCGTACCGGTTGTGGTGCCATCGAGGCTATCATGCAGGGACAGCGCAATGTGATGATTGGTGTACGCAATAACGAGGTAGTATACGTTCCGCTTTCTGAAGCTATCCGCTCAGATAAGCCATTCGACCGTAAACTGATCAAGGTTTTGGACGAGTTGAGTATCTAATTTATAGAGATAAGGGTAAGAAGAGAGGAGTTTGAACTCCTGACTTCTTGCTTTTGCATAGGAAAATGGTTTAAAGGGAACTAAAAATGGTTTAATTAGGTATAAAAGCCGAATAAAACTTTAAATTAATTTGTGGTTTCCATAAATTGTTGTTACTTTTGCAGTCAAGAATAATATAAATATATATAACTTTTAAACTAATAAGCTTATGTCACAAATTAACGGACGTATCTCTCAGATTATCGGTCCTGTTATCGATGTTTACTTCGATACAAAGGGCGAGAATCCAGAGAAGGTGCTTCCTAAAATTTATGAAGCTCTGAAGGTAAAACGTCCAGACGGACGCGAACTTGTCATCGAGGTGCAGCAGCACATCGGTGAGGATACAGTTCGCTGTGTCGCTATGGATAATACTGACGGTTTGCAGCGCGGCTTGGAGGTTATCTCTACAGGTAACCCAATCCAGATGCCAGCCGGAGAGCAAATCAAGGGCCGTATGATGAATGTCATCGGACAGCCTATTGATGGTATGAATGAATTGGACATGAAGGGTGCTTATCCTATCCACCGTGAGGCTCCAAAGTTTGACGAACTTTCTACTCACAAGGAGATGCTTGCTACCGGTATTAAGGTGATCGACCTGCTTGAGCCTTACATGAAGGGTGGTAAGATTGGTCTTTTCGGTGGTGCCGGTGTAGGTAAGACGGTGCTTATCATGGAGTTGATCAACAACATTGCCAAGGGACACAACGGCTACTCTGTATTTGCCGGAGTAGGTGAGCGTACCCGTGAGGGTAACGACTTGATTCGAGACATGCTCGAGTCTGGTGTTATCAAGTATGGCGAGAAGTTCCGTAAAGCGATGGAAGAAGGTAAGTGGGATCTCTCACTTGTCGATCCTGAGGAACTTGCCAAGAGTCAGGCTACCCTGGTATATGGTCAGATGAATGAGCCACCTGGGGCACGTGCTTCTGTAGCTCTCTCTGGTTTGACCGTAGCTGAGGAGTTCCGTGATCACGGAGGTAAGAATGGTGAGGCAGCGGATATCATGTTCTTCATTGATAACATCTTCCGTTTCACCCAGGCTGGTTCTGAGGTGTCTGCGCTGTTGGGTCGTATGCCATCAGCCGTAGGTTATCAGCCAACGCTGGCTTCTGAGATGGGTGCCATGCAGGAGCGAATCACTTCTACCAAGAATGGTTCCATTACCTCTGTACAGGCCGTTTATGTGCCTGCCGATGACTTGACCGACCCTGCTCCAGCTACCACCTTTACTCACCTGGATGCTACCACTGAGCTTTCCCGTAAGATTGCATCTCTCGGTATCTATCCTGCCGTAGACCCGCTGGGTTCTACCTCTCGTATCCTCGACCCGCTGATTGTGGGCAAGGCGCACTACGATTGTGCACAGCGAGTAAAGCAGTTGTTGCAGCGTTATAACGAGTTGCAGGATATCATCGCCATCCTCGGTATGGATGAGCTCTCTGATGAGGATAAGTTGACCGTGAACCGTGCACGCCGTGTACAGCGTTTCCTGAGCCAGCCATTCACCGTAGCAGAGCAGTTTACCGGTTTGAAGGGTGTGATGGTTCCTATCGAAGAGACTATCAAGGGCTTCAACGCCATCCTCGACGGTGAGGTAGATGACCTGCCAGAGCAGGCATTCCTCAACGTAGGTACTATCGAGGATGCCAAGGAGAAGGCTAAGCAGTTGCTCGCAGCAGCACAGGCGTAATCTTTAAATCCACGGCTTATGTTACAGCTAAAGATAGTATCTCCTGAGAAAGTAGTCTTCCAGGGTGAGGTAGAGAGCGTACTGGTTCCGGGAACCCTCGGCTCGTTCGAGATTCTCAAGGATCACGCGCCTATCATCTCTTCGCTCGAAGTGGGCAAGGTGGAATACACTACCAAGGAAGGCAAGCAGGTAATGAACATCAAGGGCGGATTCGTGGAATGTAAGAAAAACGAAGTAAGCCTTTGCGTAGAAGTTTAGATAAGTGATTAATTTTTAGTGATTAATTATTAGATAATGGAAAAAGACGAAAAGTTGCGCTTGCAGACTATCAGACAGGCGAGTATCAGGTATAAGCAGATTTCTTTGTGGCTTACAGCAGCAGTGGCTCTTGCCGTGCTCTTTGCCTGCAGATTGTCTGCTCAATGCGATGATATGATAGCCCAGGTTGTTAACCCGCTGGTAGTGAGTGCGATATTCTCACTCGCTGCAAGTACTGCTTATGGTGAAGCATGGAAGGCTGTTGCAAAGTCATCGCCAGCCAATCTCGCCAAGTTCTATCTGGCGGCATTGGTCTTGAAACTGATGGCCGGTACATTGGTATTCCTCATCTATGTGTTGGTATGCGACAAGCAGAACATTCTGGGTTTTACCGCAATCTTTGCCCTTTTCTATGTCGTACTTCTCGTGTTCGACTGCATCTACTTCGCTCGGGTAGAGAAAAAGAACCGTCTTTCATAAGCGGTTCTGAAACAAATAATTAATAAACAAAAGTAAGAATTAAAGAATATGAAACATCTCAAGCAATTCCTCTTGATGGCGATGCTGCTCTTCACGCTGGCACCTCTGCAGGTATCGGCTAAGGAGAACATCGATGTGAAAGAGATATTGTGGGGTCATATCAAGGATTCTTATGAATGGCATATCACCAAGGTGGGAGACCATCCCGTAGTGATTCATCTGCCAATCATCGTTAACACCACTTCGGGCTGGCACGTGTTCTGCAGCAGCGAATTCTCGGAAGAGAAGGATGCCAATGGAGACCGTCCGGGCCCTTATAATCTGGTGATCAAGAACGCTGATGCGCAGGCGAATCCCAACAAGATAGTAGAGAAGGTGGGAGACCAGGAGGTTCGTCCGCTTGACATCTCCATCACGAAGACCGTTTGCGTGCTCTTCATCGATGCTATCATCCTGTTGCTCTGTGTCCTGATACCAGCCCGCTGGTGCAGGAAGCACAAGGTGGATGATCCTGCACCAAAGGGTTTTGTGGGACTGATGCACATGTTCATCATGTCGGTATATACCGATGTAATAGAGGCCACCCTGGGTAAGGAAGCCCCAAAGTACGCACCATGGTTGCTTACTTGCTTCTTCTTTATCTTCGTGGCGAACATCATGGGTATCGTACCATTCCCTCCAGGTGGTGGTAACCTGACGGGTAATATCGCCTGCACCGTATTCTTCGGTGTAACGACATTCCTGATTACCAACTTCACCGGTACCAAGGAATACTGGAAGGAAATCTTCTGGCCGGAGGTACCAACGTGGTTGAAGGTGCCAGTGCCACTGATGCCATTCATCGAGCTCTTCGGAATCTTTACGAAACCGCTGGCTCTGATTATCCGACTCTTCGCCAACATGATGGCGGGTCACGCCATCGCACTTTCGTTTGCGGCTATCATTTTCATCATGTTCAACATCAGTGAGAATGCTATCGCCAACTATGTGGCAGGTACGGGTATGACAATAGTAAGTGTTGCGATGAGCGCCTTTATGATGCTCCTCGAAGTATTGGTAAGCTACATTCAAGCATTGGTATTCACCATGCTGAGTGCAGTATTCATCTCGCTGGCTCATGTAAAGTCTCATGAGGCTGAGCCAGAGGTAGTGAAGTAGTTTATAGATTATAGATTACGGATCTAATTTCATTCAGATAATAAACAAAGAAAATATTAACAACTTAAATTATTAAGATTATGTTATCACTTTTATTAGCAGCAGAGATTGCAAAGTTGGGTGCCGCAGTAGGTGCAGGTTTGGCCGCTATTGGCGCAGGTATTGGTATCGGTCGCATTGGTGGCCAGGCTATGGACGCTATGGCTCGTCAGCCAGAGAAGATGGGCGACCTCCGTTCTTCTATGATTATCGCAGCTGCGTTGGTTGAGGGTGTTGCGTTCTTCGCTGTCATCATCGCCATCCTGGCAATCGTTATGTAATCATCTCATCTGTCACTATCATCTGCCCCGATAAAAGGAAGTCTCAGGCATCAGCCTGATGTCTTTCCGGGGCATGATAGAGATGATTCTAGAGTTAGTTTTAAAAAAACGTTTAAGTAAAACTTTAACCAGTATATATGGATTTATTAATTCCTGATAGCGGTTTGCTCTTCTGGATGACGCTGGTCTTCATCATCGTCTTCATCATTCTTTGGAAGGCTGGATTCCCAGCCATCATTAAGATGGTGAACGAGCGCAAGGCTTTCATCGATGATAGTCTGAAGAAGGCTCACGAAGCCAACGAGAAGCTTGCCAATATCCAAAAAGAAGGTGAATCCATCTTGCAGGAAGCTCGCGAGAAGCAGGCTGCCCTCCTCAAGGAGGCTGCCGAAACCCGCGATGCCATTGTAGAGAAAGCACAGGATAAAGCACGCGAAGAAGGCGCACGTCTCCTCTCTGATGCCAAGAAGCAGATTGAGACCGAGAAGCAGAACGCCATTCGTGAAATCCGAGGCCAGGTAGCCGAACTCTCTGTTCAGATTGCAGAGAAGGTGCTCAAGGCTAAGCTCTCTGATGACAAGGCACAGATGGATATGATAAATCGACTGCTGGACGAGGTTTCTTCTGACAACAAATAGTAAAGCTTATGGATATAGGTGTAATATCGGTGCGTTATGCCCGTGCCCTCATCAAGGCTGCACTCGGCATGAAGCTCGAAGATCAGGTCTACCAGGAGATGCAGACGCTCTTTAAGAGCTACATCGACGTGCCTGAACTGAGATTTACGATAGACAACCCTATGCTTTCCAAAGACAAGAAAGAGGCACTTCTCATCACAGCCTTGGGCAAAGAGCCTACGGAACTGAGCAAGAAGTTTATCGCTCTCGTCTTGAAAGAGGATAGGGAGAGCACCCTGCAATTCATGGCTGCTTCGTATATCACTCTTTACAGGAAACAGAAGAACATCATCCGCGGTAAGCTGATCACCGCCACTGCCGTTGACGCCTCTACTGAGGATAAGATGCGCAAGATGGTGGAGCAGAGAACGAAAGGTACTGTGGAGTTCAAGACCGAGGTGAACCCTGAACTGATTGGTGGTTTCATCCTTGAGTATGATACTTACAGAATGGATGCGAGCGTAAAGACTAAGCTCAACAACATTCTGACACAGCTCAAAAAGTAAAAATAATTAAAGTAAATAAACAATGTCAGATAAAATTAAACCAAGTGAGGTGTCTGAGGTTCTTCAGCAGCAGCTCCAGGAGGTTAATGGCTCTCAGCAGTTTGACGAGGTGGGTACCGTGCTTACCGTCAGCGATGGCGTGGCGCGTATCTATGGTCTGCGTAATGCCGAGGCTAATGAACTTCTTGAGTTTGAGAACGGAACCATGGCTATCGTCATGAACTTGGAGGAAGACAATGTAGGTTGTGTCCTCTTAGGTCCTACAGCTGGCATCAAGGAGGGACAGAGCGTGAAGCGTACACACCGTATTGCTTCTATCCGCGTAAACGACAACTTCCTCGGACGTGTCGTAAACCCTCTGGGTCAGGCTATTGATGGTCTGGGTGACATCGACCTCACCGATTCTTTCGAGATGCCTTTGGATCGTAAGGCACCTGGTGTAATCTATCGTCAGCCAGTAAAGGAACCTCTTCAGACTGGTTTGAAGGCGGTAGACTCTATGATTCCTATCGGTCGTGGACAGCGTGAGTTGATCATCGGTGACCGTCAGACCGGTAAGACTGCCATCGCAGTGGATACCATCATCAACCAGAAGAGTTTCTATGAGGCTGGCAAGCCAGTATATTGTATCTATGTAGCTATCGGTCAGAAAGCATCTACCGTTGCAGCATTGGTACAGAACCTCAAGGAGCATGGCGCTCTGCCATATACCATCATCGTAAGTGCTACCGCTGCCGATCCTGCAGCCATGCAGTATTACGCACCATTTGCCGGTGCAGCTATCGGTGAGTACTTCCGCGATCGCGGTTACTCAGCTCTCGTCGTATACGATGACTTGAGTAAGCAGGCTGTGGCTTACCGTGAGGTATCTCTGATCCTCCGCCGTCCATCCGGACGTGAGGCTTACCCTGGTGATGTCTTCTATCTCCACTCTCGTCTGTTGGAGCGTGCCGCTCGTATCAACGACCAGCAGGAGGTAGCCGAGCAGATGAACGACCTTCCAGAGTGCATGAAGGGTCACGTAAAGGGTGGTGGTTCTTTGACAGCCCTTCCTATCATCGAAACACAGGCAGGTGACGTATCAGCATACATCCCAACCAACGTGATTTCCATCACCGACGGTCAGATCTTCCTTGAGACCGACCTCTTCAACCAGGGCTTCCGTCCAGCTATCAACGTAGGTATCTCCGTATCCCGTGTAGGTGGTTCTGCCCAGATTAAGAGTATGAAGAAGGTGGCTGGTACACTGAAGATTGATATGGCTCAGTATCGTGAGCTGGAGGCCTTCTCTAAGTTCTCTAGCGATATGGATGCCGTAACAGCGATGACTCTGGACCGTGGCCGTAAAAACGACCAGTTGCTGGTTCAGCCTCAGTACCGTCCAATGCCGGTAGGCGAGCAGGTAGCTATTCTCTATTGTGGTGTTCACGGATTGATGCACGACGTGCCAATGGATAAGGTTCGCGACTGTCAGGATCTGTTCCTCGATGCAATGCGCAGCCAGCACGCTGATGTGATTGAGACTTTGGGCGATGGTAAACTCACCGATGATGCCATTAAGGCAGTCGAGGAGACCATGGCTAATGTTGCAGGACAATATAAAGCGTAATAGCCTATGCCGTCATTAAAAGAGATTAAAACTCGCATAGCCAGCGTTAACAGTACCCGTAAGATTACGAGTGCGATGAAGATGGTGGCTTCCAGTAAGTTGCATCATGCTCAGGTAGCTATCCAGAATATGCTGCCTTATGGAAATATGTTGGAACATATCCTCAAGAGTTTCCTGGTAAGTACTCCGAATGTCGACCATCCGTTGCAGTTGGAGCACAAGGAGACCAAGCGTGTAGCTCTTGTGGTATACAGTTCTAACAGCAGCTTGTGTGGTGGATTCAATTCCAACGTTATCAAGATGATGATGCATGCGGTGGACGAGTATAAGGCTCAAGGCATTGACGACATCACGGTATATCCTATCGGACGAAAAGTGGCAGAGAAGGCACAGAAACTGGGTTTGAAGATTGGCGGTAACTTTAATGATCTTGCCGATCATCCTCGTGCCAGCGCCTGTGCAGATATCGCCTATTCACTTGCCAGGCAGTATGCTGCTGGTGAGCTCGATAAGGTGGAGATGATTTATCATCACTTTAAGAGTGCCGGTTCACAGATTCTGACCCGCAAGACTTTCTTGCCTATTGACCTCAGCACTGAGGCGATAGGAGTGGATAACGATCGTGACCTTACCTCTAATGTGGCTACGGCAAAGGCTCAGGAATATCTGCGCCAAAAGCAGGCTGAAGCTGACGGACGCCAGAGTTCTGAGGCAAAACCTCTGAATGATGACTTCATTGTAGAGCCAGACTTGGAGACTGTTTTGGGAGTCTTGATTCCTAAGCAGCTTCGTCTGATGATTTATACAGCGTTGCTGGATAGCCAGGCGAGTGAGCATGCTGCCAGAATGGTGGCCATGCAGACCGCTACGGATAATGCCGATGAACTCTTGCGCGAACTCAACTTGCAGTACAACAAGAGTCGTCAACAGGCCATTACCAATGAATTGCTTGATATTGTGGGAGGTAGCGTAAACAACTAAGTTTCCTTCCATCTGTATAATGTTTAATCGGGGTAAATCACTTATTGAAAGAGATTTACCCCGATTTTATGTTTTGTATGCAAATAAAATAGTGAAATTAACTAATATTAAGAAAGTGGCTCAAAAAACTAATTTTATCTAAAATTGCGCTAACATTCTTTCATTTTTTTTTTTTTTGTTAACTTTGCGGCGCATTTGAGAACTAAACCAGAAAATATGAGGCTTAGTTACCCAAATGGGATTGCGGGTACAGCATCGCCTGGATCAGGGTTGCTCCGAACGACAGAAGCTTTATGAGAAGTATACTGTCTCAATCTCCTTGCTGCTTGTGACGACTCGTTTCGACATAAGGGGGAAGAGAAAATGTGTCTGTATAAGAATACTTAAAATGAAAGAATGGACAATTCAATAAAAGATATCAATCATTCTCTAAGCATACAAGCCGAGACTCTTGGCGAACCAGCCGAGACAGAGGCATCATGGTATGCCATGCGCGTGTTCATGAACAAAGTGGCGCTTTGCCGAGACTTGTTCAACCTGTTCAACAACGCGCTTAAGGATCCTGACCAGATGAAAAACACATTCCCCGAAGACATGATGGGCGATGTGATGGAATATTACGCCCCTTTCGTAAAAGAGAGACATGTAAACAGCCAAGGCAAGAAGATTGTGGTGGAGCGCCCACTCATACCCTCGCTTTTCTTCATGCGCAGCAACAAGCGACAGGCGCTATGCCTGGAGCGGGAACTGTGTGGCAAGGCAAGGCTATATCGCCAGCTGGTGGACTTCGACCCACAGCCCATCGCCATTCCCAAGCGACAGATGCAGATGTTCATGATGGTATCGTCGGGCGATCAGGAGGGGCTGGAATATTTCGAGGATGGAGCCTTCAACTGGAAGAAAGGTGAACGTGTCAGGGTCATCGACGGCAGGTTCAAAGGTCTGGAGGGCGAAATCAAGCGCATCAATGGCGACCATCGCCTCATCGTGTCGATAGACGGGGTCTGTGCTGTCGCCACCACCTATATACCAAGATGTTTTCTAGAAAAAATATAAAATCATATGAAATATCGTAATTCATTGCTTTCTGGAGCTTTTTGTACGGGACTTCTTGTCCTGTCAGCTTGTGGAGCCCCACAACAAATAGCTTATTTCCAGGATTTTAACCAAAATCCTGACACGCTAATCAATCTGAAAAGTGCGGTGATCACCGCCAAGCCAACAGATAAACTCTACATCGGCGTGAAGAGCAAGGATCCACAGATCTCACAGCTCTTCAACCTTACGGGAACCGCCACCACGTCGACCGTCGCCAAGGATGCCTATTATTATACGGTAGACAGCAAGGGCAATATCGATTTCCCTGTGTTGGGAACCGTTCATGTGGCAAACCTGTCGCGTGAGCAGGTGGCTGAGAAAATCAAGAAAGCGTTGATAGACGCAAGCCTGGTCAAGGACCCTGTGGTTACCGTGGGCTTGAGCAATCTCCATTACTCCGTGATGGGAGAGGTAAACCATCCTGGACAGTTTGCCATCGAAGACGAGAAGGTTACCATCCTCGATGCCATCAGCAATGCCGGCGACCTGACCATCACCGGTGTGCGCGACGACGTGATGGTGCTTCGTCAGGAAAACGGCCATCAGAAGATTTATAAGATCAACCTCTGCTCGGGCAAGGATGTGTTCAGCTCGCCTGTATATTACCTGCAGCAGAACGACGTGGTGTATGTTTCGCCTAACGATACCAAGAAGCGTACTTCTACCGTCAATGGAAACACCATCCAGTCTACGGGCTTCTGGCTGAGCGTATCTTCACTCGCCGTTGCCATCCTCACCTTCCTCAAGGTTAATTAATAATTGATAATTAATAGTTTATAGTTTATAAATTATAGATGATACAGAATTCAAATCCGGCGAATAATCAGGGTGCTCCAAATCCGATGCTTCGCCGCAACCAGGGGGATGATTTCCTCCGCCTGCAAGACCTCTTTTATCTCTGTTTAGCCAGATGGAAATGGTTCGTGCTCTCCCTGTTCGTTACGATGGGAGCAGCCGGCTATTATCTGCTCTCTACACCGAATGTATACCAGCGCACGGCTTCCCTGCTTATCAAGGATGAAAGCAAAGGTAGTTCCATCAATAATGATGTGGAGTCGATGTTCTCTGATATGGGATTGGGAGGCACCAAGTCGAACGTTAATAACGAACTCATTGCCATCAAGTCGCCTTCCGTTCTTCTGGAAGTAGGAAAGCAGCTGAAACTCAATGTAGATTACGCTGTTGACGGACGATTCCACCGCAATGTGCTCTATGGCAACGACCTCCCTGTCACCGTGCAGTTCCTCACCATCGGCGAAGAACACTATGGTTCGATGACCGTTTACCTGAAGGGCGGAGATAAGTTTGAACTCACTGATTTCAAGGGTACCTCTTCTAATGGAACTCCTGTGGAGACCAACAAGACCGTCACAGGTAAGTTGGGCAAACTGGTTCAGACTCCATTGGGTAAGGTGAAGCTGGAGGCTGCACCGTCATACGCTGCCTTTATCAAGGGTGGCGATGCACCGGCACTCTACGTAAGCCATACCGACCTCTATTCCATGACCAATCGCATCTTGGGCTCGCTCACGGTGGGATTGAACGAGGAGAAGACTACTATCGTAAATCTTACCTATACGGATGTACAGACCAAGCGTGCCGAGGATATCCTCAACACCATCATCGCCGTATACCGCAAGAACTGGCTCGACGACAAGAACCAGATGACCGTTTCCACCTCCCGTTTCATCACCGAGCGCCTCGGCGTTATCGAGCATGAGCTGGGCGATGTGGATAAGGATATCTCTTCCTTCAAGAGTGCCAACCTGTTGCCTGATGTAGAGACTGCAGCTCAGCAGTATATGCAGAAGAGCAGCGATTTGAGCAAGCAGATCATGGATCTCAACTCACGCCTCTCCATCGCACAGTATATCCGCAGCAGTCTCGTAGGCAGAGTGAGCAAGAACCAGGTGTTGCCATCCAATACCGGTATCGACAGTCCGGGCATCGAACAGCAGATTGCTGAATACAATAAGACCCTGTTGGAGCGCAACAACATTGTGGCAAACTCCAGCGAACAGAACCCATTGGTTGCCGATTACGACCAGAACCTGAATGCCATGCGCAGAAGTATTACGGCAAGTATCGACAACTTCGTGGTAACCCTCCGCACCCAGCTGGGCACCCTGCAGGCTAACGAGGCGCATACCACCTCGCAGATTGCCAGCAACCCTAACCAGGCTAAGTATCTGCAGACCGTAGGCCGTCAGCAGAAGGTAAAGGAGGCGCTCTATCTCTTCCTCCTCCAGAAGCGTGAGGAAAACGAGCTCTCCAAGGCTTTTACCGCCTATAACACCCGTGTTATCACTCCTCCTACAGGCAGCAACCTGCCTGTGGCTCCTGTGCGCCGCAACATCCTGCTGGTGGCATTCGCACTGGGCTTCCTCATCCCTGTGGTCATCATCTTCGTGCGTGAAAACATGAACACCACCGTGCGTGGCCGCAAGGATCTGAAGAACGTAACCATCCCATTCCTGGGCGAGATTCCGTTCTATATCAGCCGCAAGAATCGTCCAACCCTGAAGCAGCTCATTCTGTTCTGGAAGAAGCCGAAGGAGGTGCGTCAGATTGTGGTGAAGGCTGGCAAGCGCGACATCGTGAACGAGGCATTCCGCGTATTGCGTACCAACTTCGAGTTCACCATCGGAGCGCATCCTGAAAAGAACGTCATCGTCATCACTTCCTTTAATCCGGGTTCCGGCAAGAGCTATCTGGCTACCAACATCGCCATGTCGCTCGCTATCAAGGAGAAGAAGGTGCTCGTCATCGACGGTGACCTCCGCCATGGTTCCACCTCTATGCTCGTAGGCAATCCTGCCGAGGGCTTGAGTGATTACCTCAATGGCAGAACCGACGACCTGAAGGGCATCATCTGCCATGGTGAGGAGAACGGACTGGTGAAGGATTTCGACATCCTGCCTATCGGTACCATGCCTCCAAACCCAACGGAGCTTCTCTTCAGCGAACGTTTGGAATCGCTTATCAATCAGCTCCGTAAGGAGTATGACTATATCTTCATCGACTGTCCTCCTGTAGAGATTGTAGCCGATACCCAGATTATCGAGAAATATGCCGACCGCACCATCTTCGTGGTTCGCAGCGGCTTGATGGAGCGCAGCATGCTGGGCGACATCGAGCAGTTCTACAAGGACAAGAAATTCAAGAATATGTCGCTCATTCTGAACGGAACCAAGGCTCAGGGCGGCCGCTACGGCCACTACTATCGCTATGGCTACCACTATGGCTATGGCTACGGCTACCACTACGGCTCCGACAAGAATGGGGGTGCAAAAATAGGAAAGTAGAAAATTGGATGAAAGAATAGAAAAATATGTATATATTCCGTGAGGCGTTCCGTTGGATTTGCAATCCGACGGCAAGCAAGAAAGCACCATCAGAGAGACTCCCCGGCGGCATCGACTGGCACTGCCACATCCTGCCCGGCGTGGACGACGGATTTCAAGAGGTAAAGAAGTCGTTGGAAATGTTGTGCTTTTACGAAGGCGCAGGCATGAGGGATGTCTGGCTTACGCCTCATATTATGGAAGACGTACCCAACGAGACCACCCATTTGCGCCAAGTATTTGCCGACTTCCAGAAACAATATCAGCAGGACTTCGCCGAGCGAAACCCTGCTGACAGAAAAATGCTCCGGCTGCATCTCGCAGCCGAAAATATGCTAGATGCGCTCTTCGAAAAGCGCCTGAAGGCAAACGACCTGTTGCCGCTGGGCGAGGATGGCAAGCTCCTGTTGGTGGAGACGAGCATCTTCTCTGCCCCGATGAATTTTCATGCCCTCCTGGAGCGCATCAAGAACAAGGGCTACACGCCCGTGCTTGCCCATCCTGAGCGCTACCTCTATATGGAGAAGCGCGATTACGAGAAGCTCAAGTTGATGGGCATCAAGTTTCAGCGAAATGCGTTCTCGATAGATGGGCAGTATGGCAAGAAGGTGCAGAAACGATGCAAGTGGCTCATGAAGCACGATATGTACGACATGGTGGGCTCCGACATGCACCGCCTCGGCATCTTCAGGCAATACTGGTAGAATTAGAACTTAAGGTTAAGGTTTGATTACTGGGAATTTACTGGCAGCTCTGTACGCAGAATGCGCTAGCTACGGCGGTAAGTACGGTGATGATGAAATTGATCACCTTCTTGATGGTTTCTTTCTTCATAGTTCAAATTAAAAATTCAACATTCAACATTCAACATTAAGCATTAAAGTGGAAATTTTTTCGCTGCATCGAAGCAAGGGCATGCCTTCGGGGTGGTGCCCGGCAAGTCACGATGACCCACTATCTTAGCCTGTGGGAACGTGATCTTGAGCTTGCGCAGCAGATTCCACATTGCGTCATACTGGGCGCGGGTAAGGGTGTCGGCAGGACGCCCCTCGTCATCCAGCCCGCCCTCGTAGCAGATGCCGATGGAGCAGCGGTTGTATGGGCGGGCATGTGAGCCCACCTCCAGCAGCTTTCTGAACTGCGTGATGCTTCCGTCCTTGTGGACATAGAAGTGGTAGCCCACGGTGCGGAATCCACGCTTCTTGTGGTCGCGCATCAGTTGCTTGTCGGTGTAGTTACGGTCGGCACGTGTTGCCGAGCAATGGATTACGAGAAAATGGACGCTCAGAGGTGAGTCCATCATCTCGCCGTTCTCTGTGTAGGCGAGCAGGTGATGCTCATTGAGCACCTCCTTGCCGCCAATCGTCATCGGAAATCGATCTTGTGTCATTTTCGGTCAATATATTTAAAAAAACATGTTAAGGGGATTTGCAATCCCCGTTAAGAGATAACGGGGATATGCTATCCCGGTTACTCAAGTCCATCGCCTTCCGAACCGCTGCCTGGGTTAGTGGTAGAGCCAGATTCGCTCTTGCCTGTATCTCCCGATGGCGTAGTTGTTTCGGTGTCGGTGGTGGTCGAAGACTTCTTTTTCTTAGCACCATACTTCTTCAAGTTGGCGTCGAGGTTGAGATTCACAGAGCGGAAGTCGCCCGTGGCGCGGGCTTTCATTCTTACTCCTTCGATGTTCTTAGATACGGTGAAGTCGTCGGCGTTCTCTGCACCCATCTTGTTCTTGATGCTGATGTAGAAGATGGCGAGGTTGTCGAGCTTTACATTCTTGCCCATGAGCAGGAGCTCCTTGATGTGGGTCACGGCATCGATGAGGATGCCCTTGATGGTCCCGGCTGAGAATGGAGAGTTGTGACCATGCATGTGGTCGGCGAGCTCATCGAGATCTACAGTTTCACTAATGTGGGGCTTGGCGTAGTATTTGCCGTAAGCCTTCTCATTCTTCTTGTTGTTGTTCTTCTTTAAATCGTACTCAATCATAAGGCTAATAAATTGTTTTATGGTTCGTGTTTCATGTATTAAAGCGCTGCGCAGTGCTTGTTTCTTGTTTACGGTTGCAAAGATACGACTTTCAGAAGAGGCTTCTGTACGATAGGGGTGAGATAGGGATACGATGGGGCATAAAACTGGAAAACTCAGTATTATGGCTCGCCCAGATACTCATAGATGAGCAGCGTCTGGCGCATGGTGAAGGTCTTCGCCAACCGTTCGTAGCCCTCTCTTCGCAAGGCTTCAAGCAGAGGCGGGCAGTGGTTTACCATTCGCATCAGGTGGTTAAGTGCCACGTGTTTCGACTGCTCCGGAAAGTAGAGCTTGGCAAGCTCGAATTTTTTGTATATCTTGATTTTCATATAGTTTTGACTTTTATGAATCGCGGTAATAATACTTAGCGTTTCTCTTGATGATACTTAGCGTTGCTGGCAATGCTGGTTAGCACTTGCCAGAACGTTGTTTACTGTTGGTCAGAACCATTCTGGCTATCCGTAGCTACGGCTCTGTACGGTTTCAGGTACGTTTCTGCGCATTCGTTTGGACTGCAGATCGCCTCGGTGTTGATTTCTCCCGGATTCTTCTCTATCACGAGCCATCCGTTGCCTTTGGCGCGGTGTACCTTCTTGAATCCCAGTCGCTGCATCACGGCGCTCAGATTCTGGTGACTCATGTTGCGGCTCAGGGCGGGACTTCCGCCTATGCGCTCCATGATTTCCGATGAATAGCGGAACTTTACATATTGAGGGGCGGTGTCTGATTTCGGTACCTTGTAGAAGCGCAGTATCTGGTCTTCCATGAAGTTGGAAACCATGAACATGCCGTTGTGCTCCCTCATCACGTCGATGTCGACGGTGGTGAGCCAGTATACCCATCCCTCTTCCTGGTTCTTCACCCGATTGGTTACCTCTTGTCCCAGAGCTACAGCCTGGGCATAGACGTGCTGGTAGTCGATGGGGGTCTCCCTAGGACTCTCGATGTTGTCTACGAACCAGGGCGAGTAGCGGCGGTTCTCCTCGTCGGTGATGATCTGTATGCTGTTGCTGGTGCCACAGAGGGCACCACGGTGCAGCAGTTCCGAACGATACTTGTCGTAGGGGCGGCGGATGGAGAACACCAGCTTGGTGACGTTGCTCTTAAGGGCGCTCAGCCCCTTGCCGAAGGTAGACTCCAGCTCGTCGAGGCATATCAGTGCCTTGCTTGAGAAAGCCTCCATGAAGTCCTTGTCGGTATAGTTGGCGGTTGACTCGTTGATGAAGTACTGGCGCAGGCATGGTGGCAGGATATAATAGAAGAATGTGGTTTTGTTGATGCCACCCCTCCCGATGAATATCAGGATGGTCTGGCTCACCACTCTCGGTGAAACCCATGCCACCACCATCGATACGAGCCATTTCTTGAAGAAGTATCTGAACTCTTCCTGCGAGTGGTGGTAGCCAGGGCAATAGTTGATGGTTACCCGGTTGGCAAGCTCGTCGATGTAGTCGGTCTTTCCGTCCCATTTTGGCAGACTCCTGAGATATTCGTCGAAGGGATCCCAAGGTTCGCTGAAGTCACTGTTGATGATGGCGTGCAGCTTGATGGCGCTCACTTCGAGTCCCATCTCGTCCATCTGGGTCCAGATGGTGTTCTCTATGTTGTCGTCGATGCGGGTCCACTTATGGTATTTGCCTTTGATTATATCGCGACTCAGCACCTCGTGAAATCCCGTCACCTCATTGTGGTGGAACTCGTATCTCATCGAGAGCCACTGCTTGATTACCTTGACGGTCGGCTTACCCGAGAAGCCCTCGCCTTTGCGGTAGAAGTGCCAGGTGCCTAGTTTCTCGGTGTGCTTGTAGCATGATTTCATCACGCTGTCAGCATCGGGATAGTCGGAACTGAAGTTGCTCTTGGCGTAGGTCATTGCCTCTTCCTTGTCTATGCCATAGCGCACGCACACCTTGCCGAAGTGGAGCACATACTCGTTGTGGGCACCGCTCTCAAACTTGTAGCCCCACGTGTCGAGTAGGTTCAGTATGTGCTGCGCTGCCTCGTCCATCGAGGGAACCCCCTTGCCCAGTGCCACCATCTTCTGGCTGTTTCGCTTGCGCTTGCTGGCACGTTTGGCATATTTCGCCTCGTTGGCCTTCTTGGTGTAGAGCGCCTTCAGGTCGTGGGTGTCCAGGCCGAAAGCCTCTGCGTCCCAATGGAAGTAGGCGGTAGGGTCGTGTGCGAGTCCGCACATCCGGGTGATGTCTACGCATTGCTCGTCGGCAGGCACGCCTAGCAACTTACTGTAATAGCTCATCGCCTTGCGTATGATCACATCGAAAAGTTCCAGTGCGGTCACCTCGTCGTCATCTATGGGCAGGTATCTGGAGATGATGCGCAGGCCCCGTTGGCTCACGGTGATGAACCTCATCATGGTATGAGGGTCGGCGTCCGCCTTCTGTACGACCTCCTTCATCTTTTCTGCAGGAATCTTGTCGATATCCACGGCAATCATCTGGGTGGTCTTCACCACGTTGCGCAGTTCCTTGCCCCGTCCGTCCATGAGCACGGAGGTAGTGATGCCTGGCATCATCACCTTGGTTTGATGAGCGAGCTCGCTGCTGATGCGCATGTTCTTGCGGTAGTCTTCGGTACGAGCCTGGGTCATGGCGTCGAGGGTGATGATTCGCTGCAGTTCATCAAGACTGATGAGTTGTCTGCTTTCGCTGGAGGCGATAGCATAGAAGAAAGATGGTAATACCATTTCTTGTCTTTGTTTTTGTTCTGTTATTGTCATTTTTAAGCAAATAATTATAAGTTGTTTTAAAATTGAATCATATAGATTCCGCTGCAAAGCTAAGCATAAAATTTGGCATTGAAATCAAAAAGTTCCGATTTTGGAACATAACATAAATTTATTTAAAATGTAACCATCTACTTCTCCATATTGCCCGCTAAAAAATAAGTATTACCTTTGCTGCCGATTAAAAAATGGTAACAAATGGAAAATAAGAAGAAAGCAAAAGTTGATTACGCAGCCATCATTCGTGAGTTCGAGATGTATGGTCGTGGTCGTTCTCTCAAACAATTTTGTGATGACAGTAGTTATGTTTATCCTAATGTGCTTCGATACTATCGTAAGTGTTTTTGGAATAGCAAGTCTAAGTTGGCAGCTTCTCCTAATGGTGACAAGTCTCTTGTTCCCTTGGAGATTGAGTCGGCAGCAAGTGTCAACTCAGCTTCTTCAAGTGTGGACTCTTGCAAGCCAGAAGAACCGACCATGCCTGTGGCTGCTCCTTCTATCCCGACATACAGTATCGTCTCGATGCACATATCGTTCAGCAATGGGATGGAGTTGTCACTTTGCGAGACAAGTGTAAATGAGATTACAGCTTTGTTGCACAAAATAGTTGGCTGAAATGATATCCTTTACAAGTAGACAGAAGTACTATTTTTATTCTGGTCCTATGGATATGCGTAAGGATATCGATACGCTCACAGAAGTAGTTCGTAGCCAAATGGGGCTTGATCCTTATATCGAGGAATCGGTTTTTATATTTATGTCGAAGAATCTTCGTACAATGAAGATTCTCTATCGTGGTCGCCGCCGCTTTGAATTGACAAAAATCCGCTTGGATGATGAAAAATTCTTTTTGCCTGTATTCGACGAACAGCGTTCCTGCTACAAAATTTGCTGGAGCGACTTCGTTACGCTTACAGAGGGTGTTCAAGTCACTAAAATGCAGATAAAAGAAGATGTTGTTTGATGGCTCAACTATCTGATTATTAGTATTTTAGTTATAAAAAATATTCGAAAAAACTTGCATATGTCAGAAAAAAGTAGTACCTTTGTAGGCATGAATGACGAAATGAAGTTACGTTTTGCTTATGCTGAGATAGCTCGTCTCAAGGATGAGATGGCAACAGCGAATCGTGGGCAGGTAGATTTGATAGCTCACGATCAAGCCTTGCGTGCCGATTTCGAACGTCAGCGTGAGGAGGATCGCCAGTTCTTCAAGGCTCAGCAGGACAATATGAAGGATTTCTATATGCAGCAGATGAAGGAACAGGCTGAGCGCCATAAGGAGGAACTTAAGCATCTGCGAGAGGAGAACCTGGAAAATGTAAAGCGTATTATGAAGGATAGCGCCAACCACCAGAAGGCATCGGATAACTTGATAGCTTCCTTGAATGAGAAGATTACAAAGCTCACTTCGATGCTTGAAAAGTCTTCGCTCTCTGCATCGGAGGCACAATGGCTGGCCCGTTATCGCCAGCGCCAACGGTTCAAGCGTAATGCTGAGCAAAAGAATTTGCTGAAGTCTGGCAAAGAGGTTACGAGAGAAGAAGAAAAGTCTGATTGGCCTGAAGATTCCAATGATGACGTTCCATCTACTCCGTCTTCTGCATCAGGTGACCAGACTCCTGCAAAAAAGAAGAAAAAAGCATTGGACAAGCGTTCTACTCGCACAGATTATCAGAAGAACAAGCCATATACGACTGCTCCTATCTATCATATGCTTCATGAGTATTTTACCCTTCCTGAAGGAGGACACTTTGTGAAACGCGATGGGGAAGTGGAGACTTGGTGGTATCGTGAGTTGATTCGTATTCCTGAGCATTACGAAGAGCATTTCTACGAGGTGGCAAGCTATTATGTTCCTGGGCATGGAGGTGGAGTCACTCGTCCTAATACCCGCTTGATTAAAGGTGTTTCCTTTGACTTGGAACTGATAACTTATGTTCTTACCGAGCATTTCGCTTACAATACTCCATTTACGAGAATTGTAGAGAAGCTATCTCATATGGGATTGAATATGAACGAGAAAACCTTGGGAGTCATCGTACATAAGATAATCTCTTATATCCGCAAGGAAATGAAAGATGTCTGGGAGGCGACTATCAAGAAGACTCACAATTGGATGATTGATGAGACCTCAGGTCTTGTTGGTGTGAAGACAGATGAAGGTGTCCGTAAATACTTGAAGCGTTATTTTTGGGGAATCAAGGCTAATGTTCAGAAGCTCGTGTGGTTTATATACGAGCATGGGAGTCGTGGCCTCAAGGCAATCCGTCAGTTCTTGGACAACTTTATCGGCTTCTTTACTACTGACGGTTATGTAGTATATAAGGTGTATGACGATGATGAACTTCATCCTGATCAACATCGTTCAGCATGCCTGACACATATAAGGCGAAAGTTCGTAGAGTCCTTGGAAGAGAATCATTCCTTGTCTATGTGGTTTATCGATGAGATAGGTAGACTATTTGGAATCGAGCATGACTGCAAGAAGGCAGGTTTAACAGCCGACCAGGTTCTTGTGGAAAGGCTTCAAAGGAGCAAGCCTATCATGGACCGAATCAAAGAGAAGTTTGAGCGATTTGCTAGATCGAATTACAAAGGCTTGGGCGCTTTGACAAAGAAGGCTCTTAAATATATCAAGACTGAATGGTCGGCAATGCAAACCATTTTGCAGGATGGCAACCTTGAGTTGTCTAACAACCTGGCAGAACAAATGATGAGACACATCAAGCTGAATCTTAAAAACTGTCTGAACATCGGCAGTGAAGATTCTGCGCTTGACTATGCCTTCATGTTTTCTGTCATAGAAAGCTGTAATATGAACAAGTTATCTCCTGGGTGTTACATCAAGGAGCTAGTTAGTCGTCTTACTGCCAAGCCTGTTTGTACAGCAGAAAAAGTGGCACTTTTGCCTTGCTTTATGCAAAAATAAATGTTAAATCCAATCATTTTTTATTTTTAACATCTCTTGAATCGCCTTTACATAAAGGTGGTTCAGAGGGTGTATGGAAATATAGATGGTTACATTTAAAATGTTTTTCAAAAAAATCAAAAGTGAAGTCATGGGAATCAAGGATTCCTACGACTACAGACGGGCATGATTTCTGCCCACAAGTGTTTTAATCTTTTAGTCCACAACGTGTTCTGGGCTATGCGTGAAGAACTGAAGGAAGACCGCTTTGAGGGTGGTCTTACTGAGGAGGAGAAGCATTGGGCTTCCACCAAGTCAGCCATCCGCAAGGAGTTCCGGCTGTCTGATGCGTACACCAAGAGTCTGGAGGCGATGGACCGTGATGTTTCCATCGACGACTACTGGGGCGCGATACGTTGGATGGAGTCGTTGGTTGGCGAGGCTCACAGAGACGAGCTGCTTCGTCTGATTGACGGGTTGCTGGAACCTTTGTCGCCGAAATGAGCGATTTTTAGATTAGCAAACAAAGCGTGAAGTGTGAAGGGGGTAAATGAACTTTAGCGTGAAAAGTGTGTTAAAAAGAAGGCATAACTATCTGATACCCTTTCTCTTTATCTTTTGCGCACGATGTATATACAAAAGTTCTTATACACCCCCTTCACACCCACCCAAACATACAAACAAGAAGAAGTGATTGTAAAAGTCTGTGAAAATCTGACCGAATAGGTCAAAAAATCTGTGTTCATCTGTGAATTGAAAATCGGCGGCCGAAGGGAAAGCCAAATCTGTGGGACATCGATAATCCTCCGATTTGTTAAAATCCGGAATTTCCTTGGCTATTTCAGATATTTCCCTTATATTTGCAGCATGTAAACAATAAAAATGTACTCGATTATGATTAGTAAGAATGTTGAAAATATGATTCCAAAGATTCAGCAATTCTTTGGAAGCCAACCCATCAAGAAGGCTTGGCTCTTTGGTTCATGCTCAAGAGGCGAAGAGAGTATGGATAGTGATGTCGATATTCTTGTAGAGTATGATCGCCAGAACTCCCGAGTATCATTGATGAAGATTGCTGCCATGATGCTCAATTTAGAAGATTTACTTCATCGTAAGGTAGATATGGTAGAAGCCAGTCGCCTCTTACCTTTTGCATTAGACTCAGTAAATAACGACAAGTTCTTGATTTATGAGAGAAAAAGTTAAAGATAGAGGCAGATTAGAACATATTCTTGAAGCCATCAATGAAATTCAAGAGTATAAATCTCAATATACTTTAGAAGACGTTAAAAACAGCAAGCTTGTTTTTTACGGCTTTACGAAGTTTGTTGAGGTAATAGGAGAGGCTGTCTATATGCTGACAAAGGAATTTAGGGCTAGTCATCCGGAAGTTGATTGGCGTGTTATAGAAAAGATGCGTCATGTATTAGTGCATGGCTATTATACTGTAGATCCGGAAAGTCTTTGGGATACAATAGAATGTGATATTCCAGAGTTAAAGCCTTGGATAGAGAAATATCTGCAAGAACAACCAGAATAAAGTTTTCCGTCAGGCGACAGACAATCGCAATTTTATTGCGTAAGCACTCTCAGCCAGCCCTTTAGGTTTCTGTCCCCTACAAGGGGAAGAGGACAGGGGAGTCGAAAAATCTGCGTCATCTGACCGAATAGGTCAAAAAAATCTGCGTCATCTGCGAAATCTGCGTGACCCTCTTAAATCCCCCGCCGCCCAGGCCGCAAAGAAATCTGTGTTCATCTGTGAAATCTGTGGGACATCGATGTGTTAAAAACCGGAAATACCTTGGCTATTTCAGATATTTCCCTTATATTTGCACCATGTAAGGTACTAAATATTAGAATTATGAGAACGTTCAATTATAATGAAATGCCTCATGAAGTTTTAGAAATGGCTTCAGAGTACGCCATTAAGGAAAGTCGTTCGGGAAGAGGTCTATCTCATTCTCAGGCAATGGAAAAGATTAAAGAGCAAAGAGGATGGAGAAATCATTAATATTATGGTGATAGCTCATTACAGGCAGTCAACTGTCACTGTTGCAAAAATGATTAATCGCTTCATCGAGCATCATACGAAATAAAGTCATCTGTCAGATGTTAAACTCTCACAAATCGCCATTCCATCCCTGGCGGTCCCATCCCGCATAACCTGGCGAGACCTTTGATGGTCCGCCAACCTTATAGCGTAGCGGTTCGAGCACCGAGTAGGGCGGTTTTCCTCTTCTTCCCTGAGGTTTCTGTCCCCCGCAAACGGGGGAACCGAAGGGGGTGTAAAGACCATTGGAGAAGACCGAGATGAGAGGTGGAGCCTTCTTTAATGGTAAAGAAGGACGGGATGATTTTAGAACAAATCTCTTTGCAGGAGAGACGGAGAGGTAGAAAAAACTCTTATAATATCAAATTCAAATTAGTTTTACTCAATCAATATCCAGGTAAGAATACCCTAAAAACGATTCTTATCTGGTAAGGACTCTATGTCCTTCATTTCCGATACGAAACAATTGTATAGTTAGAAATAACGAAATAATATATAAAACGAGAAGTAGCTTAGTAGTCTGGGCGCTACATAATCACCCACAACGCATCCTGCAGTTCTCTTTCGGAAACTGACCCACCGAAAGAGGCTCAGGATGCAATTATATAATCGCTAAAAGACACAGCTTGCCTTATAATAATGATGAGGTAGAGAATGCTGTTTAAAAAAGAGCATAAAGTTTATTCGTTTAATCCTGCAGCTTTGACTTCAATCTTTTTTGGCTGTAAGACAGATGATACTATGATAGAGGAAGTTAAACAGGTAGTTAGAGACAATGAATATCTAAGACATGTTAAGTTTTATAAAGCTGTCATGGATAGTAATGCTTTTAAACTGAATTTTGAAGAATTGGATTAGTATCTTTACTATTGGTGTAGATTCTGTCATTTGTTTAGTACCAAATTACGTATGAATCAATTGTTATTCATGATAAACAATAATATTATATGATAAAAGTAATGTTAGTCTTCGGAACTCGTCCAGAGGCAATAAAAATGTGCCCATTGGTAAAAGAGTTTCAGAAGCATAATGATGGGTTTGAGACCATCGTTTGTGTAACAGGTCAGCATAGAGAGATGCTCGACCAAGTATTGAATATATTTGAGGTAAAACCAGATTATGATCTCAACATCATGAAGCAGGGACAAGACCTGTATGATGTCACTGCCCGTGTATTGACTGGAATGAGAGATGTATTCAAGGAGTGCAAGCCAGATGTAGTATTGGTTCATGGCGATACAACAACATCAACGGCGGCAGCCCTTGCAGCATTCTATCAGCAGATTCCTGTTGGTCATGTCGAGGCAGGACTTCGTACACATAACATCTACTCACCATGGCCAGAGGAGATGAATCGTCAGATTACAGGTCGTATTGCAACTTACAACTTCTCTCCAACACCTCTGTCAGAAAGTAACTTGAAGGCAGAAAAGGCACAAGGTAATATTTATGTAACTGGCAACACGGTGATTGATGCCCTTCACATGGTAGTAAATAAGTTGAAGAACGACGAGACTTTGGCGAAGGAGCAGAAAGAGATTTTAAAGCAGGCAGGTTATGATGTTAATCGTTTGGCTGATGGTAAGAAGCTGGTTCTGATAACAGGTCATCGCCGTGAGAACTTCGGTGAGGGCTTTATTCACATGGTAACTGCCATCAAGGACTTGAAAAGCAAATATCCAGATGTAGATTTCGTTTATCCAATGCACTTGAACCCAAATGTGAGAAAACCAATCCACGAGGTATTCGGTGAGGATTTGAGTAACTTGGGCAATATGTTCTTTATCGAACCATTGCAATATTTGGAGTTTGTATATCTGATGGAGAAAGCTACTATCGTACTGACAGATTCTGGTGGCATCCAGGAAGAGGCTCCAGGATTAGGTAAGCCAGTTCTCGTAATGCGTGATACTACAGAGCGTCCTGAAGCATTAGCAAGTGGAACTGTTCACCTTGTTGGTACCGACTACCAGAAGATTATGAATGAGGTTAGTACTTTGTTGGAAGATGAGCAAGCTTACGAAAAGATGTCAAAGGCCGTGAATCCATACGGAGACGGTAAGGCTTGCGAGAGAATTGTAGAAATATTGAAAAAATAAAAGAAGACTATATTAAAAATTATGTCTAGTACTGATTCTAGAGTTAAGAAGTCTTTGTTGAATGCAAGGGTAAATCTTATTTTCTATTTTTTGGTATTGATATTGTCTTTCTTTTCAAGAAAGATTTTCTTAGATACATTAGGAGCAGAATTTATTGGTTTTACAAGTACTTTGCAGAATTTGCTAGGATTTTTAAACTTGGCGGAGTTAGGTATTGCTACTGCTATTGGATATATTCTTTATAAACCATTATTTGAACATGATGAATTAAAGATAAATGAAATTGTTTCTGTATTAGGATATTTATATCGCTGTATTGGTGTGGTAATATTAGCAGCAGGAATGATTCTTTCCATATTTCTTCCTTTGATCTTTCCAAATACAGAGTTTAAATGGACTTTAATATATTTTGCTTATTATAGTTTCTTAGCTTCTTCATTAATAGGATATTTTATCAATTATCGCCAAAATTTGTTGGGTGCAGATCAAAAGAATTATGTTGTTGTTGGTTATTTCCAATCAGCTAATATTCTTAAAACACTTTTGCAGATATTTCTGGCGTATTATTATAAAAACTATTATATATGGGTAGCTATAGAACTGACTTTCGGTATCTTATACTCATTCGTACTTAATTGGAAAATCAATCAAACTTATCCATGGCTTAAATCTGAGATAAGTGAAGGTAGAAAGTTGATGAAGAAATATCCTGAGGTCGTTAAATATACGAAGCAACTGTTTGTTCAAAAAATAAGTAGTATAGTACAATGGCAAACAGTTCCATTTTTGACTTATGCATTTGCTAGTTTGCAAATGGTGGCTTACTATGGTAACTATACTATTATTACAGATAAATTAGCACAGTTTGTCAATACTTTCTTGGAGAGTACTGGAGCTGGTGTAGGTAATTTAATTGCAGAAGGGAATAAAGATAATATTAAAAAAGTCTTTTGGGAACTTATTTCCATTCGTTATTTTATTGGCGGCGTTATATCTTTTGCTATTTATATGTTAATCAATCCATTTATAGCATTATGGTTAGGAGATAAGTATATCCTTGATGACATCATCTTAATCTTGATAGTAATCAATGTGTTTATAAGTTACACAAGAGGTGGTGTTATGCAATTTAATTATGGATATGGCTTATTTTGGGATGTTTGGGCTCCTATAGCAGAAATTGTAATAAATTTAGGTGTAGCTTGCAGTTGTGGTGCTCTTTGGGGACTTCCTGGTGTTTTGTTGGGTGGTATTGTTAGCCAAATTCTGATAGTGAATATTTGGAAGCCTTACTTATTATTCCATTGGGGATTTAAAGATAATGTATTGGAGTATGTAGGTGGTATAGGAAAGATTCTATTTTTAGTAATGATATCTATTTTATTGGTTACTTATATAGCAGACCATTATATAAATATTATCCCTAATCAGTCTTTCTTATCTTGGGCTCTATATGGGGGAATTGTGGTTTGTACATATATGTTGGTATTAGCATGTATGTTCTTCTGTTTCGTTCAACAGTTCAGATTTTTTGTACATAGATTTATTCATAAAAGTAGCATTAAATGAAAATAAGTGGAAAATTTTTGAAAGTTTTAATACCTTATAAAATATATAAGCTAATAGCAAATGGCTTTATAGTTGTTCCGAAATATTATAAGGAAATCTTAACTGAGACGGAACGTTATTTTGACCTATCTTTGGAAGATCATATTTATAAGGATTTGATGTTGATGCGTAAGTTTGGACATATTATAGATAAAGGCTTACATCGAACGGATGCATCTCCTGGGCATAGTAAAAATTATTACGATGCCTTGAAGCAGCTGATAAAGAAAATAAAAAAAACGGAATATGCTAATGATCCTACGGTATTATGGGCAGAAGAAAAGCTTGCTAAATATGAACAACTTCAGAGTCATCCTAATGAATTCAAACCTTTCAGAAGCGATTTTTCCCAGAATAATATAACTTTTGAACAGTTTGAAGGACTTGTAAAGGCAAGACGTTCAAATCGTTGCTTTACTTCTCAACCAATATCAGAAGACACCATTGCAAAATTGAAGGATATTGCAAATTGGGCTGCTAATAGTTGCAATAAACAGCCTATTCGAATTTTTGTTGCTAATGAACAAGATTTAGCAAAGAAATGCCTGTCATGTTGTATCGGGGGTACCGGATTTGGTGAAAATATTCCTTCTTTTTGGTGTTTTACAGCTAATGTGAGAGGTTATGTTTGGCCAACAGAAATGTATTTACCTTCTGTTGATACTAGTTTGGGTGCTCAGAATGTTTTCCTTGCTGCACAAACTATGGGAATAACAGGAACAATTCTGTCCTGGGGACAACATACTAAAGAAGATGATATAAAGCTTAGAAAACTTTTGGATATTCCTGAAGATTATGCTATTATTTTTTGTGCAGTCATGGGCTATGCCGAATATGGTTATTTAGCTCCGATACGTAAAAATAACGAATAACATTTAACTGATTATAATGAATATATTTCTTATCCATCAATATGCAGGAAATAAAGGTGATAGAGCGGTAGCTTATGCTATGTGCAATCTCATCAAGTCGATAGACTCGAGTATTAATATAACCATCTCTACATCATCGCCAGAGTTGTGGAATAACGAACCTTTTTATTCGAAAAATGGTATCAAGTTTGTTTCTAACAGTTGGTGCTTTAGTGAAGCTTCTCCACATTGTTATTGGCAGACTTTAGAAAAAGTTAAGCCCTATACTTTTACTATACTTCGTACGCTTTATTTAAACATGGGTAAAAATAGCATTTGTAAATGTTTTATTAATCCTGGTTATATAATCACGGCAAAACGAAAAGCGCACACATTCAAAAACGAAATGTGTTTTCCACAGACAAAAACGAAATGTGAATTAAAAAAGCACTCAAACAGCAAGTTTGAGTGCTTTTTTGTGATTTTAATCGAATAAAGACCAGTCTATTTCTTCCTTTTCCTTCCAAGCAGATTCAAGACAACCTTGTATGTGTGCTTGAACTCCAAGAGTGAAGGATGTCAACTCTTCAATATCTTTGAATGTGTATAGAAGAGGATTGGCATCAGAACCAAGTTTGACAGTCGGCATTGACTTCAAATCTCCATCCTTGGCCAAGCCATAAGCCAAGGTGTAGTTTCGCTGATTTTCATCAGACAGCCACACCTGATGACCATTCCACTCATAGCCATCCAATATCGCTTTCTGAGCGTTTGAATTGATCTGAGTGATAATAGTATCTTTCACCTCTTCCAAAGTTGGCTGATGATTAAATGTTTTGCGCCAGTTCCAGCCAACTTCATTGCCATCATCCTTGCCGAATCCATAGAACAAATCCCAACGGTTTCGACCAACCTTCATCAATCCGTCTTGACGAATTGGAGAACCATAAACTTTTTCCATCTTCTTGTTGTTGTTTAAAAGTAAATAAACTGCCGTTCAAACCTTGTTTAAGTGAATCGGTATTTTACCTTGTTTCCATCAAAGACCTCACTCTCAATCACAGTTGTGAATGGGAAACAATCCTCGATGTCACTTGCTTTGTCCAAGATTTGTTTCATTTCCTCGGATGCCGTGAAGAATTTTGCCCATTCTCCAGTCTTGGCATCCTTAAAGCTTACGATGTAACGACCTTCACCTTGTGAGGTCTTCACATCCTTCTCATAGTCATGGATTTCGATTTCCTTGTTGACAATGGCACTCAGTCTGACAGCCTTGCCAGGGAATCGTTTCTTTCCATCCTCTGGGGTATATGTAATACCCAGTTCACTGAATTTCTTCATACGTCTATTTGTTAGTTTGAAAAATAAATGTTTGCAGTCTGCATGGCAAGCCATTCCTTTGAATGATCCTATGATTTCCTGTCTTCGCTTGCGACTCTTGACCTTGGCAAGATGCCTGGCTGTTTTCTGCTTGGTTCTTTTTCTTACTAAGGAATAATCCTCGTAATGAACAAATCCCAAATAATCAAGTCCAACACTGACAGGTCTCACAGCTTCACTTGGTTTGATATTCAGTCCAAGTTTATCAAGTTCTCTATGCAAAATGTCTCGCCACCTCCAAAGATCTCGCTTGTCAGTTGACATCATTACTATATCATCACAATATCTGTAATAATAGCGGATTCCTACGACTTCTTTCATATAATGGTCTATGGGTGACAAGTGGAGGTTTGCAAAGCATTGCGAACTTCTTAGTCCTTTTGAAAGCCCTTTGGGTAGCAAATGAACAAAGTTTGAAAAGATTTTTAAGACAACAGGATCACTTACGTATTTTTTCAAATCTTCATACATCAAATCTTGATTTATGGAGTCATAGAAATGATATATATCACATTGATAGTAATATAAATGCTCCTCACATTCATGTATGTCATTTTCAACAATATGGTGAAGATAGTGCATACCTCTTCCCTTAATGCTTGCAGCAGAAGTCTCAATCACCGTTGGATATACGTACTTTTCAAAGACACTCATAATTGCATGACAGCCAATTCTATCAACAACCGGAGGTGCTTGTACATCTCTTTCCTTTGGACCATCTTTCACATGAAGGTTTTTGAAACCTGTTATGTGGAAAGTACCATCCATAATGTGTTCACGGAGATATGTTTTGATTGTCTCTTCTTTCTTTCTTAGTCGCTCTTCTTGTTCTGGCTTCAGATCTTTCACCACATAGTCAAAACTTTCGTTGAGGTTTTCGATTGAGACAATCTCCGGGACCAAATTGTTCAATGTCTTAAAATCATTCATAAGCCTTCAGGACTCCTATTTATGTTTCGGCTTTCCACAATATTGTGCTGTTGCCGAGGCTCGGGGTTCTCGCATATACGATGGGCAATCACGTTGCCACCTGCATGGGTGCGATGAAGCTGTCTAAAGACAGGTAGTTCTTAATTCGAGACGAGTGCCGATGTTCGTATTCGAGTTCGATGAAGCGTTGTTCGCATTCGCATAAGCGAGACCGCCATTCGCATTCGCATTGTTGTTGGCACGATACAGGACACGACCGTTGAACCCCTCTACCTCCCCTTTGGGGACTGCAAAAGTACATAAAATTTTTCAAAAATCGACCGCCATGGGCGGTAAATTGAGGTGGAGCACCTTTTTTAGAAGGTCTCCACCTTACGCTTTGACGCTTTTCCGCCATCACGCTGTTTTCAGCTCTATCGCTCCCTTGAAGGCGAGACGAGTGCCGATGTTCGTATTCGAGAACGATGAAGCGTAGCTCGCACCCGCACAAGCGAGACCGCCACTCGCAAACGCATAGTAGTCGGCACGATACAGGACACGACCGCTGCTATGGTTATACCAATAGATGACCGTGTAGTTCTGATTCCACTTACTGTTGTCGCTTGTGAGCTTTGTTGGAACAAGATCAGCATGTCTTCCAAATCTTACACGTCCGATGCAATAGCCGTTGGCATTGATGCCTTGCACGGCTCTCTCTGTTTGAGTGAATGGGTCATAGATATGCCAGACACAATCCAGGGAATCACCCGATGTTGCAACCATCTTGCTTTTCTTGAAACTTGTGAAGCTCTTGATGTTCACACCTACGTTGTCCATCCACTCACAGTTGCAAGCCAAGAAGTTCTCTATGCCGAGCACCTTGTTTCCCATGCCATTGTTCCAAGGACTGTTTGCCTTTCCGATGGAGTTCCAATAGCCTGTTTTATAGTTGTTAGTCCATCCATTGCTGCTTGATGAGCCAACACCACGGCCATAGCCACACACTGCCTGTGCATCACGGTTTCCAATGAGCGCATAGAAGAGGTTTGCCACATCCTTGCTGGTCTCGTAGTCTATCATCTGATAGCCCTTGCCTCTCAGCCATGCCAAGTTTTGGAAGTCCTTGTAGGTATAGTGCAAGGTAAGATCGGCTATGTCTGTAGGGTCTATGTTCTGCACGTTGCCCTCGCTGTCATACGTCCATCCTGTATATGTGTTGCTGTTGCCGTCACCTAACTTTGCAGCGACACCAGTCACACTTCTCAGGGTTCCGTTGAGCATGGCTGCCTCATAGATCCCGACAAGTTCTGGCTTGTGCTCCACCCAGTCTGGCTCTATTGCTTCAAGTTCGGAACTATCCACGGCAATAACCTCACCATCCGCATTGGCTACCTTCACGGCAAAGATGAAATACTTTGAGCCATCTGGAACCGATGTGAAGGTATAGTCACCTTCCATGAAGTCTGAGTCAGAAGCCATGCCAGTCAAGTTGTAGATGTCGATGACAGAGCCGTCTTCCTTGACGAACACTCCACCGATACGGCTGCTTGTCACTCCAGGCCAACGTACCTGCTTCATGCCTTCCACATCCATCTTATATGCGTTGTAGCTCGCATTGGTGCGAACGAACGTCGATGAGCTGTCTATTTTAAGGTTCTCAGAATCATCGTAGATGTTTGTGTCAATGGAGTCAGTACAAACGGAACAACCAGCCATGAGCATGATTTCCGTTAGCTTTACTTTCTTTGTGACACTTGCACTTGACATCGGCTTTGTCTGTAGGCTCGAATAGAACAAGTACTTTCTGTCATGCTTGTAGTCGTTGATGCCCTTGTACCAGTATCGCCCGATATACATGAAGGCATCATACTCACCCTTGTCGTATGTGTTTTCAAGCGAACGACCGTCGGCAAGCTTCGAGTAGTCGCTTTCATCCAAAGGAATGCAATTCATCTTGGAACTTCCCTGGTCGTAGATGCCTATGACTGGCTTCATGTCATTCCAAATTTGCAGGACATGTGCGGATGCCTTATATTCGTTGCTGTAGTCGTAGCCTGTTTTGTTGTCAAGGTTGGTGATGTTCTGAGGGTCGTTCACCGTGTCATCAAAGACAACTCCACTGTATTGGCTGTTATATACATTCAACTCAGGGAAGTAGGCTTGCAATGTTTCAAGCGTCTCCTTGGAGATGAAGTCTGTCATTATCCATCGGCCTGTCAAGCCTGAGCATTTTCCGCTCTCACCATAAGATGTGCCATTCACGTCAAGTCCAACGGCTCCACTGTCCTTCAATGTTTGGAGAATGCTTGATACTCCAGATACATTCACGTCCGTCAAACGGATGAACTTAATGTTAGCACCACCATTGATACAGTCGAGCAACAACTGGGTACTGCTGATCTTTGGGCTATTTGTCACAAGCACACTTCTCACACCATCAAGGCCATCAAAGGAGAGGCCTCCAGGATATTGAAGCCTTGGAAGGTTCTTGAAAGAGAGACTTGTCATCGTAGATGGTAGTTGCAGCGTCTCGATTGGCGAGGTCTCTGCGAGGTCTATTGATGAAAGAAGTGAGTTCTTGGCAAGGACTGTCTTCAATCGTGGGCAATAGGTAGCCGTAATTGACGTAATCTTTGTATTTCTTACGTCAATAGAGGTGAGGAACGGCTTGTTTCCAAGGTTCAGTTGAGTGATGGATCCACTTCCTTCCACGGTCTGGTAATATTCGCCACCAAGAATCAGTTCTTGCAACATTTCACAGTTGGAGATGTCCCAGCTCTCAGCCTTTGGGGTGCAACCAGACAGGTCAAGCAAGGCAAGGTTCTTCGCTCCAAACACATAGAGCATGGTTCCTGCACCAGTTGCCGTCATTCCACTTCTGAGCGTGTAGCTCTCACCTGCCTTCAAATAGCAACTGTCCACGCAAGCGTCGGCACGATCCACGCCTATTCCAAAGAATCCATCCTTGGCAGCTCTGATGTTGATGGTGATGTCGCTTCCGACGGCACGCATCTTGAATGGGTTTTGGTAAAGTTCGCCCACTTGGTAATATCCATCACGATAGGCAAAGCGTTTTCTGAATGTCTCAGGGAGATCGTCAAGACGTAGCCCATGAACCGCATAGTAATAGTTGGCTCCAGCGGTGGAGTTCTCTATGTACTTTCTTTCGCCATCGAACGATGAGATGACCTTTGCCCATTTGCTGAGTCGGTCTGTCAACCACAGTTTGGTGCAACCTTGCGCTGAGAATATCTTCATGCCGTCTGCCTCTGCATTTCGCATGTCCTGTGCGATGTCATGCAAGGTGACTGCGCTTTCCCCATTTCCATCAAGCCAAAAGACTGCCGCCTTGTATGACTGCTGGAACATTACGCTGTTCCAGCCCTGGTAATAATGCTTAGGGTCATTTACGGCATCCAAGTCCCAAGGAACAGTGAGACCACAGTCGTTGTCATAGTTCCAGACACAATCGCCATCATACCAGTGGTTGAAGTAGGCTCTCTTGTTTCCATCCGTGTCCTTGTAGAAAGACAGCATCATGTTCTTGCTTCGCTGATCGACTGCAAGGATATAATCGCTTGCGCATACATAACACAAGGTGCTGCGGACGTTGGCAAACTTGTGAAGCTCGTGCGACCACTTGGCAAGACGGTTCTCCTTTGTTCCGCTCACCGTTGCCCCATCAAGGGTGATGTCGCCATCTGCCTCTGTGAGGTCGTTGCTACATTGCTGTGTAAACAAGAGGAAATTATAAAGGTCGTATGGAACCTTCTTCCCAGACTCATAGAGGGCATTCAAGTCATCATCGTCAGGGTATCGGCATTCATAGTAGGAAAGCCAGACTGGCTTGCCTGTCGCCTCGTCAATCCTCATCATGTCATCCACGCTGTCCACGCCCTTCAACCAACAGAGATAATCATATTTCAGATACTCATAGCACGTCGTTGGATTGAGAACCTTTCCAGTGACAGTCCACTTTCTCGTAGCCTTGTCATAGGTCATGGAGCCAGTGGTGTCCATCCAGTTTCCACCGCTATACTTGGCGTACTTGTCATCAGAGGTGTGATAGACTGCCGTCCAGTCATATTCGGTCACTTTGTCCGCCTTGACCTCTGCAAGGCTCTTCGATGTTTCCGTTGGGTCTGCCACGGCCGTGGTCTCTATCATGGAGCCTGTTCCATCGTTCTCGATGAATATGTTGGAAGGACCGCAATACTCGGAAAGCATGTAGATGTTTCCAGCCACGAGCGAGGAAGTGTCCTTCATCACCTCATCCTTGAAGTCCGTGAGCTTTTGGCCCTTTGCTGCCACAAGTTCCTTGAAGTCGCCATAGTTCAGGCAGTCTGCCGTATAGCCGTCAACCTTCTCGAAACCAAAGAAAGAAGGATTATTCTTGTCCACGTTGAAATTGGCCTTCGCATGGAAGTAGGCGTATGACTCATTGGTGGCATCCACGGAGTTGATGTCCGTCCTGAAAAGTGCGCAAGGAACTGAGTCGATGGATGTATTTAGTGTCTCACTTCCTTTGTATGCGTTCTGGGCTGGTGTCATATAACCTTCACCAAGGGCACGTTGGAGCTTGTTCATCAGTTCCATCGTAGCTCCATTGTTTGCGCCACCAGAGTCGGAGTAGTCCACCTTGATTGTCGCCACGTTGAACCACATGCCGTCTTCCTTCACACGAATCTTGCCCTTGGCTGCCATCTTCTCGCATAGCTTGAATTTCTCCAAGTCTTCACCTGTGAAGTCTTCCTCTGTATGGAGCAAGATGACCTTGCAGCCCTTGAACTTGCCCTTCTTGTTCTTGACAGGACGGAGTGAAGAGGTCGTGCCTTGGTTTACGGTTGGAACCATCAGCACCTTGAAGTCTTGCCATGGACGGTCTGGGAACCTGACTATCCAGTCGAAGTAAGCCTTGGTTTTCTTGTCGCCATCAAGTTTGTCCAGATAGCCAGGATAGTTCTGCTCGATGTTGTCCGTGTCGGCATTTTTAAGGAGTGTGACACAACAAAGCCCTGCATTCATGCAGGCTTGCATGGTTGGGCGGTCCTTGGTCGTTCCCTCAGCTGTCTGCGATGCCATCACCAGGTTCTTCTCATACTCACTGAGCATTTCCTTGGTGTCCTTCAAGCCCACAAGGTAGTTGTTGAGTGCCTGGCGGAAATTGAAGTATGTAGCCCATGCCGTAATCTTATACAGGTAGATGTCTGCACTGGTACCGTCGAAGTCGATGGTGTGTTCGTTTGTGGTGAACTTCCCTGCGTCATAGTAACAAGCACCAGCTTCGTCACCATTTCGGAATATCTTGATGCTTCCTATACCAGAGTATGGGGCGATGGCAGAAGGCTCTATCACGATGTCGAAGCGTGTCACCGTGTCCTGGGCGTAATACACCACGGCTGTCTGTTGCGCTCCAAGGTCATCTGGGTTGGTTGCCGTTGCGCCATCACAGGTGAAGACCAGTTTCTCACCAGTGAGATAGAAGCCCACCTTGTTGTCGCCAAGGCAGTCTATCAATTTCACGTTTCTGTCTTCCACATTCTTGACCTTGACCGTGAAGCTGATGGCCATTCCATTCTGTTCAATGCTGTTGGATGCAAAAGGCTTGTAGTCGCACACCGCCTTCATGTTCTCAGCAATACGTAGGGACATGATGCCCTTGTCGTTGTCCGTTCCATAGGAGGAAGTACCAAAGGAATCCTTGACAAAGCCATTGGTGCTCCAGTTTGACCCTTCCACGTTGATGGAGGTCTCACCGTCCTTGATGGCCTTGTCTTCCTCGCTGTTCGAGCGTGAGTCCATGGTGATGTTGAACACTCGCTGTGTGTTCACTTCCTCCACATCGACCAGACTTCCGTCAATCACGAAGGATGCTGCCTGTGATACGGAATCCCCACATTCCACATATACGTCGATGGTCTTGGAGCCATCATGTACGCTTTCAAGCACCTGCTTGTTATACGTGTATGTCTGCGAGCGATACGCCACGCTGCTGTTCTGTACCGTTCCATCGTAAAGAATCACAGCCTTGGGGTTGTTGTCGTTGGCCACATATAGCGCATAGTCGATGGAGATTGACTCGTAGAGCTTGCGCTTGCCTTGGATTTCGTCCGTGTACCATCTTGTGGCTACAATGGGAGTGTTGTTTCCTTCCTCCACGACCATGACTGAGGTATGGAGGTAATTGCCAATGACACCGCTTCCCACATCCTCGCCATGGATTCTCAGTGGATAGGCTCCATGTGTCAGTGAAGTTCCCAGACAGTTGCGTGGGTCTATGTTGACGGAATGCGAATAAGTGTCCGTGATGATTGATGAGCCAAGTTCCTGCCATTGGTTGTTGATGTAGATTTCCGCAATGGCCTTGATGCCCTTGTCGCTGGCGTTGTTGGCAAACTTATACATCGGGATGCTCTTTGCGGATCCACCGACGGAAAGCGAGGTGTTCTGCGTGAAGTTGAGGGTCTGGACGCTTGTGATGGTCACATCAACACCAGAGACATTGATGTTTCTCGAACCGTTGTTTCCTGCGTCATCGTATGCCACCAACTGGAAACGCTTGGTGGTTGCCGTCACGAAATAGGAGCTAACGTCTATGCCAAAGTCGTATGTGTCGCCCGATGCCGACGAAGCCTTGTTGACTGAAAGGGTTTCGAGGACTTGGTTTGTGTCCCTGTCCTTCAACACGATTTTCTCTATCATGTTGTAGATCTCGCCACCTCCTTGCGTTGTGATGCTTCGGATGGCTGCCTTGATGAGCACGGTGCTTCCTGCCTTGGCATAAAGTGGTGAGCTTTCAAACTGGATGCTCACAATGGTACCAGAGCCACCACCGCTGCCTGTGCCAACAGGGAACTGTTGTTCGTCACCGATGCCCTCACCCTCTGAATTGGCAAGTTGAAGCTTGACCACTCCCTGGGTCTCGGTGTCCACCTTGATCTGTGAAGGAACGTTCTTGTATGCGCCTCCAGTGGAGAAAGCGTCCTTGCCATCCTTTTCAGGCTCATCCTTTGCCTCCATTTTAGAGCCACCGCCAAAGTCACTCCAAAGACCCACTTCGCCAATATCCGTCACCTCACCCTGGAATTGCTTGGTGTCCATTTTGTTCTCACCAGTGGAGTATGAGATGATGAGACCCTTCTTCGCATAGATGACACCAGTCTTCTCCTGGTATTTCAGGAGGGCTGAGACAGCGGTCTCCAAAGACCAGAATTTTCCCACGTCTGGACTGCCCACAAGCTTGTCGATGATGAGGTATGTCTCGGAACCTGCTGCGAGTGAGCCAAAGTCTTTCCAGTTGTCCGTGTTGAGCCAGTTTGTCTCGGTCACGGTCTTGCCCACGTATTGGTAAGTCTTCCAAATGCTCGCTGACATCTCGAAGGAAATGATCAGACCGCTCACAGCCTTGCCTTCCTTCCATGCCACATGAATGGCAGACATACTCTCGTTCTGGCTGTCGGAAAGTTGGTAATAGCCAGTGATTGGAACCTCGTTGGTGGCATTGAATATGCTTGCAGGGGTTGCCTTTGGAGCTATTTGCACCATGTCGTTGCCTGTCCAGATGTAAGGAACCTTTCCCATGACATCCACATAGATGACAGATTCACGAATGGTCTGCTTCACCCATGTCGGCTTGACATCTTCTCCCACCACGAGATCCTGGAGCCTTTCCAACTGCTTGTTTTCCGATGAATATCTGTATGAGTTTACGATGGAGGCAGATGGAGTGTCCCAGTAGGACACCATGACCACATCATAGACTTCTTCTGGAAGGTGGGAGCTTGGCACTTTCTTGTTTGAGTCAAGCGGGGCGATGCCGCCTGCCTCGCCAATCTTGTCCGTGATGGCTTTCACGGTTGCCGCATTTGCCACGGCAAGGCTCTCACGGATGTTGTCTGCCAAGGCTTTGCCACCACAAAGTGTCCATTCCGTCCATCCTTCATCCTTTGTGTGGGTTCTGGTATATTCGGAAAAGACAGTTCCGCTTGTTATCTGCTTTTCTGCATTGAGGGCGATGGAACCTCTTGCCACCTGTATGCAATATTCCTGGTCATAGCCAATGACAAACTGGCTCACCTGTATATTCACACCGTTGAGCTGCGCCCTCATCTCACCTACAAACTTGAAGTTATCGGAGGTGGCACATGCTGCATCAAGTTTGTTTTGAAGCTGGGCTTCCTTGGTGGTATCGCCATCTGTGAGATTGCCAAGCGAGACGAATGGGTCGCTCAGTGCGCTGCTGTTGTCACTGGTTCCCTGGAGTCGTTTCAAGAGTTCCGCATCACCATTTGTGCGGTTGGTCTGTTCCGTGTCGATATGGGCTTGCAAAGTTGTGTCCGCTTTGGCTCGATCAATGATTTCCTGGTCAACCTGTTGCTGTAGGGCATAGATGCTTCCAAGATTACCCATCAATAACCAAGGATCTGTGTCATTGCCCTTTTGGAAGGCATAGACATTTCCACTCTCTTGCTGGGTGGAGTTCTTTGCGTCGTATATGGCTACGAGCTGGCCAAAGCGAAGTGCCTTGCCATTGCTGCCTATAGGAGCCGTGCTGTCTGCCTTCATGGCTGCATAGCTCTTGTAAACCTGATGGATGCCAAGACCATCCGCATTCTGCTCCATATCGGCAAGGTATGCCAAAGTATCGGCATGAAGGCTGCCAACTTCCTCTGGGGAGATACTATCTACCTGCGTCTTGCGACGCAAGGTTTCTGCACGCTGTTGTAACTTGTAGATTGATTCCATAGTTTATTTGTTTGATTTAAACTCACTATATTTGAATGTAACAGATACAGGAATAATAGGAAATTCATAACTATCATCATAGAAGTCTTCAGGGAAACCTCCTTCTGGCTGTAGAAGGACTACTGGAGCAACAGGCTTTGCACAAACAGCAAGTTGGTATTTCTTTCCAAGATAATCAAATGTAGGACTGACCTTTCCTTGCAGATACTCACTATCGTTGCTGTCATCAAACTTAAAGAGTATTCCTTTTGAAAGAGCTCCATCAGAAGTGTCCCAACTCTTAGCCGATGTACTGATGTTGATTGTAAGTTGTCTGTCATTGTCTGCCTCGTTGACTTTAACCTTACCCGAATATCCATTAAAGAAGGTGACTTTTGCATTTTCCTTGATTGAGCCAAGACCAAGGGCAGAGGAAAGCAAATCCAGCAAGGGATGCAAATTATATAAATTATAGGCTTGGTCAGCACCTGTTGAATCCGTACTCACATAAACCTCCTTGGATTGAGTGCAATTTCGATTTTGCCCATCTTCAAAAGTTCGGACATCTTCTTCCTTGTTTTTGACGCATATATATATAGGTTGATTCCAATTATCTATAGCCAAAGGAGTGTCTGGCCATGAGAGAAAGTCACCATCAACAACAAGCGTGCCTGCTGACAAGATGAATTTCGTCTGCATCTTTTCCGTGTCAATTTCAGAATTTCTAAAGTCATAGTCATCCAGGATGAAAACATTTGTCTTAACCAAGGCCAACAATAAAGGCTTGATGGTTTCGACTATCATGTCTTGGAGTGTCTTCAAGTCATCCAAGCAAACAGGCTGACCGCCCTCACTAAAAATTAGCTTATTCATAATCGTATAATTTTATGCTGTACGTGCGTCCAGCTGGTTTGTAAAACGATAACAGTTCCTTTATCCTTGTAAGGTTCTTGCCCTTGTATTTGTCTTCATTGGAGTCAAGCGATGTACAAAGAAACGTTGGAACCCATACGACGAAACTGTCTTTGTAACTGCTTTCTTCCTTGTATTTCAAAATGACACCAGTCTTTGAATCCTTGTGCAAATACTTGCATGGTGCATCCTCATGTTTGAAATGCCAATAGCTTGTCAAGTCTTCCTCTTGCGTCTCGATGTAAATTTGAAGATCTGACAGGAAGAACGCATCATTCAAGATTTTCTCCAAGTATATGACATTGGCCGTGATGTCAAGTTTTTCCGATACATTGTCACGATGCTCCATCAGTTTGTCGTAGATGAATACCAAAGGTAAGATGAGAGCCTTCAACAGGGCTATGAGAAACTTACTTCTCAAAATAGGTGGAAGTAATTGTACCACCAACTTCGTCAAGTCAATCCTGTACCACATAATTCAATGAGTTTGTGAGACCTTCTGCGATGAAGCTACCGCCCAAGGCCGTATAGTTATTTCCTTTAATCTCTGTGTAGCTCGTGCCACCATCTTCCATGTAGGAGCATTCTCCAAGTTCCACATCGTTCACTCCATCAACATTCAGAATGGCATTTGTCAGCTTAGTCTTGTTGAAAGTTCCACCATATACGATGCCACTCAAATATGAGTTTATGGCATTCTCCACAGGCTTGCTTCCATCGGAAATCATAGTGCCATCCGAATTGATGACCAATGGGTCAACGTAAATCTTTGCCCTGATGACAATTCTGTCAGCCTCCTTGGAACGGATGGAAAGAACCACTCCTGCGACCTTCACCCTGTTCATGTACTGTTTGAACACCGTTAAAACGTCGTTTGAAAGTGCCACAGGCTTGCCGTCCTTGTCACCGCTCACAAGTATTTGTACGCTCGTGCCCCTGTCTCTCACGGCTGCGTACTTCACCACTTGCTTGCTTTCGTCGATGTTGGCATACATATACTGTTGGGTGGCCTCGTTCAACACAAGGCTGTCACCGTACTGGAACGCCTTGGCCATCTTGTAGTACCATGGCACAGAGGCGACCACGGCCATGGAGACTTTTTCATCCACGTCCTTCGTATATTGCTCAAAGATGGCTTCAAGCACATGGCTACAGGCTGCCACGATGAAGAATATGATGTTCTCCAAGCTTACGGATGAAAAACAACGATTCCATGTGTCACCCTCTTTTAGCCCATATTTCTCACGGATGTTGGCATCTGCCATGAAGGCATCCGTCATCGTCTTTTTGATTTCTGATACAGTCCTTGCCATGTTACTCAAATTCTTGTGTAAATTCCTCGCCAAAGATTCTCAGGCGGACATTGCCGTTGTCCCTTGCGGTTGCAGGGCTTACGTCATTGTTCTTGCAATAGTTCTGCATGACTCTGTTCCATGTGCCGTCTGGAAGTTTCACCTCTGTTCCTGGCTCTGGGATGTCCGTGATGCCGATTCCATTCTTTTGGGCGATGGCTATCATGGCTTCCCATGAGCCAAACTCCTGGATGGCGATGTCTGCCATCGTCTGTCCGTCCTTGACCTTTGCCTTCATAACTTAATCTTTTTTGCCTTTCTTCACAGCGTTATATACAGAGCCACAAAGGCAAGTGAGAATAAGAAGCCAAAAGGCATAGTTCAAGATTTTGTCCATATAGCCAGACTGAGATTTGACAATCTCTTTTTGTTCGTCTTGCCTTTGGTCATGTCGCTCGTTTGCCTTTTGCTTGTTGGTCTCATGCTGCGTCTGGGCCGTTGACTCGTTTTTGCTTGCCTTTCGGTTACGTTCCGTGCTTCGGTACTTTTCCTTGCTCAGGACGTTTCCGTCCTTGTCAAGTGTCAGCACGGTTGAATCCTTGATGTTCACGGAATCAATCACGTTCAACTCATATCGGATGATGGTGGAGTCCTTGAAAACAATGGAATCCCGAATGTTCACGGAATCCTTCAAGACAAGCTTCTGCGAAGACTCCACTTTCTTGCTCGAACCACAGGCGGCAAACATGATCACTGCCAGGAGTAAATAAATGTAATGTTTCATTTTGTCTTGTTTTTAGATGTCTTTGTACTCATCCTTGGCATTGAAGCAAGGGCAAGCCTTGATCCACTCATTGGGTGTTATCTTGCCATCATGGTTCAAGTCAGGGCTAAAGTCACGATGTCCCTGGATAATCGCATTTGGATATGTCTTGCGCAATAGCTTCAAGAGGCTCACCAATGATTTCTTCTGTGCCTCTGTGCGGTTGTCCGTTGGCTTTCCGTTTGCGTCGATGCCACCGATATAGGCGATGTTGATAATCTTTGAGTTCCATCCTTTCACGCCATTGCTTACCTTCTCCACGGCCAACATCTGATGAATCTTACCATCTGGAAGAATCACGTAATGATAGCCAGGGTATTTCCACCCCTTGCGTTTAAACTCCAGTTCGAGTTGCTTGATGGTTGTGCTTTGGCTGCCAGCCGTGCAATGGATTGCGATAAATTCTATTCTTCTCATTTTCTTTTCAATGCTTGGAGGGCGTTTTCCACATCCTCTGTTTTTACGTTCAGTTTACTTGCGATTTCTCCCACAAGAGCCTTCTTCAGGAGTTTGAGGAACGGCATGTTCGGGAAACAGATCAGCATACTTGCGGATGTGCTCCATAGCTCCACGAGGATGATGCAAATGCAGATGGCACTTGTGGTGAGTCCGTTGCTCGCCCCGATGAGCTTGTCAATGAGGATGAAAAGCACAATTACGGAACCATACACCGCCAACTTGCTGAATGAATCCCTGGCAAGCTCGCTCTTTGTGAATCGCTTTTGCTTCAAGCTGGATGCGATTCCCCAGGCTGCGTCCATCAGCACAGCTGCCACCGTGAAGCCCACCATCGTCTCGTAACCTGCCAAGAAATTGGCTATGATCAGGAATATGGCAAGGAGCCATCCCCACACAGTGGACAATACCACCGTCAATTTATTCAAGAAATGTTCTAAAACCATTTTTGTTCGTTTTTAATATTTTGCTTTTATTTGAATGCCAGTTTGGGTGATTGTCACCTTTTCGACGCTTTGCCCATCCATTTCCAGCTGTTCCTTGACTTTCGTTCTCCAATAGATTGGATCGTTGTCAAGCAACATGTCGCTGATGCCTACGCCAACGGATGGATTTTCTTTCAGCTCACCATTGTGAAGGGTAAGTAGCAGGGCTTGGTTCTGTCTGAGCACGTCACCCACCAGAAGAGAGCCATGCGACACCATTGGCTCCAGGATTGGAGAATCCTTGTTGTATTCAAGTTGTATTCCTTCCATGTCAATGCTTTATTTTCTCATCCTCATAGTCGCCCTTGTTGAACGACTTTGCGGAATCCGTTGGTTTGACCGTTGTGAAAGTTCCACCAGGGTGGCTCACGGTCACTTGGTGTGTATGGTTGTTGAAGGCTTCCACAAGCTCATTGATCTTTTGGGTCAGCTGCCCTATGTTGATGAGACCTCCAAGCTTGCCACCGTTGATGACGATCGTCTCAATGTGGTCAACCTGTAGAACGACAAGTTCCCTGAGGTCTCCCGACAAGCTGCCGATGGTCACGGCACTGCCCACCTTGGGTGTGACCAGCATCAAGCCATCGTCTTTTATCTCGGAGGCTTTGAGCCTTACCCCTGGTTCCGTCAACGGATTTCACTATACCTTGGTAGATGGCGATGCTCTTGCCTCCACCTGCCAATGCCCTCAAATGTTCCTGTAATTGTCTGTACTCATCCATAATCAACTCAATCTAAATCCTAAACTGACCTTTCAGAGACCACACCCAGAGACCACCTTGGCAAGGAGATCCTTCAAGGCTACCTTTTGAAGCACTTCGTTCTTCATGTCCTTTCGGAACAGAAAGATGTCATCCTCGCAATATAGCTTGACGTTCCCTCCATCGGTGGATATGCGTTGAAGCCATCCTTCGAACTCAGTTTCAAGTCCTGCCTCTTCGTAGCCAAGGGTGATTATCACCTTGTCGCCTCGCTTTAGCTTGTCTTCGACCTGGAGGGCATGGTTGTACTCTGATGCAGGAAGAGTAATGACAGCCGTGTCCGCAAGTAGTTCCACGCTACGATGGATTTCTACCTTGTCAATCATACAGAGCTTGTATGTGCCGATTCTGATGTCAAATGCCATGGTGTACATAATTCTATGCGTTTAAGTCGTCACGGCTCAACAGCAACTTGTAGATGTCATCACTGTAGGCCTGTATGGTGTAGTTTTGATTGATAGTGCCAGAAGTGAAGGGAATGTCCCAACTCTCGATGGCAAGTTGGCTGATGCCGAATATCTCAAGCAATGGATTCAGTGCCTTCACGTGACCAGCCTCACAGAAACTTCTGAGCTTTGCCACGTCCGCCTCAGGGTACTTGCCATCCATGCCCATCAAGATGCCCTCGATTCTCACGCTGTAGTCATCCTGCGTCCAACGTTCCTTGATGCTTCCCCTGATTTTGCCCTTTGAGACGTTTCGCCTCACAAGTATGTTCTGCCCATTGACGCTGATCATTGGCTCCATGGGGAAAAGCCACTCTTGCGCTCCAGACTCTTCAAGCTGGAATCGAAGGGGCAAGACCATCGGCACGCCTGTCGCATTCGTGCGAACCACGTCTTCAAGCTCTGCATCCGACATGGTTTCCACGTCAAAGCCCGAACTGTCTGGAATGGTCTTGGCCGCTGACATGTAGCCAAGGTTCACGCCATGGAAGTTGTTCTCTCGAAACAACCAATAAGGAGGAACCTTGGTGAGTCCCATGGCTCGCAAGG